>JBEKVU010000141.1:0-9032 GCA_049513775.1 Candidatus Acidiferrum sp. | reverse complement strand
GAACGCGTGGCGGCTTGTGGGACTTGCGCTCAGGACAACGGGTTTTTTACACGCGTGGGTTTAACGCTGCGGTTGTGTGGCCCGAAGGAATAGTGGACGCAGATTTCACGAAATTTCAGGAACAAAAACGGCAGATTGCGCGGATGGACGCCACACGACATCGTATTGATGACGAGCAAGAGATTGGCGACCAGGAAGTCCGCCAATTTGGCACGGTGCTGTTGCGCACCGCACGAAAGGGCAAAGGCGAGTGGAAGCGGCGGGACCTGACGGTGGAAGCCTTGGATGTGGGCAGCAGCAAGACGCTGTGGACGCGGGAGTTTCCGAAAGAGGCGCCGCAGTTTCTGAGTTCGCGCAGCGAAGGCAATCTGGTGTTGTCCTGGCCCGCCAACAGCGAGGGCGCAAAGCTGGAGATCAAGAATGATTCGGGATTGAGTCAGCGATGGGCGCGGCTCGACGCTGGCCCGGGCGATTATTTTCTAGAGGTGGTGCAGCCGAGCACCGGAAAAATATTGGGTTCCACAGTGGTCCGTACGTCGAAGCGAGCCTTTGCGCTGGCCTCGGCGGAATCAAGCGGCGATTGGCTCGTCGCGGCGGATTCGAGGAACCGCCTGCTGGTGTTTTCCCTGGAAAGCGGAGAAGAGCGCGGCATTTTGTTTGGGCAACAGCCGGTAATTTCGACAGCCGCTTCGTTGCTGGCGGTCGAGAATGAGCGCGGACAACTCTTGCTCTACGATCTGGCGACCTTGACGCGCAAGGAGCAGTATCTTTTCACCAGCCCCATCGCCTATACCTATTTTGCCGCGGACAACCGGAGACTCTTCGTGCTGACGGGAAATCAGACGGCCTATTTTTTGGCATTGCCGGCGGGCGAAAGCGCCAAGACCCCGTAGTCACCAGGCTGCGTGTAGGCAGCGGCGAATACAAATTCGCGGTAGGAACCGCCGGAAGCGCCCCGCTGGTGCTTCAAACGCTGCCCCCAGCCTTGATGCTGGCCTCCGGACGAAGCGTCGTCACGATTGATGGGGCACGCACAATCTCGCGGCGCCGCCATCTGATTTTCTCGAAAGAACATTTCTGCCTTTTGTACGCCGCATGGGACCACGAATCTCCATCCGCTTGAATCGCTACGGATTTTATCCCGCAGGTGGCGGCTCGATCACCGCGGAGATCGAGCCGACGCAGAGCCTTGCCCGTTAGAACTGAAGCATTCTGGCGAGAATCTGCGGGTCACGAGGCGAGCGGTGCTCGCGGATCTTCCGCGCCACATCGCGGCGCGCGAGCTGGAACGTTTCGCATTGCAGAAGGGCGCGCTGGAAATTGTGGACACCAGAAATTCAGCTGGCCCGGGAAATGTCCTCATGGTTGAGTGCCATACTTCCGACGCCGTACATGTGTTCTCCGCCTTTTGGCCGCCTCGGTGTGTCCGCCGAACAGGTTGCCGACGAAGCGATTCAGCAAGCGCAAGGGTTCGTCAGGAGTCGCGTCGTCGTACACGAACATCTCGCGGAGAAGATTTCATTGCCCATGGCGCTGCCTTCGGGCGGGAGTTTCTCCACCTCGCAACTCAGCGATCCTTCGCGGACCAATAGGACGGTCATCACGGCCTTTCTGAACACGCAGTTCGACCTCGCGCCGTTAGGGGAAGATGGAAGCTGCGAAGTCCGTGTTGTACTTCAATCCAAAAGATCGGACTGATCCGCCCCGAGGCTATCTCCGACATAGTTGTCAGAGAAGCACATCCTCCATTGAAATGGGCCGCCGGTACTATCCGCGGAGGCGTTTTGCCGCGGCAAAATCGGCAAGCAAGCGCTACCAGTGCTAGCTCGCGCGCCGCCACTGGCCCGGAGTACAGGTGCCGCCTCGCTGCGCTCACCGGGCCCAGTCATGTCGCTGTGTACTTGTGGGAGGTAGTTGTGCAACGTCCGACCAAACGCAGCCGTTTGAGCGAATCGTTCCGCCGCCGCGTCGGCGTGGCGTGCGCTTCCGCGCTGTTCGCCGCATCGTTGACTTGCACAACGGCTCGTGCGCAGGAAGCACACTGGAGAGAATTGAACGCGCAAATCGCGCAGCTGCAAAAACAGGGCAAGACGGAGGAGGCGCTTCCCATAGCGCAGGAGGCCGCGCGTGTCGCCGAGTCCACCTTTGGCGCCGATAACGCCAACACCGCTACCGCCGTGCTGAAACTGGGAACGATCTATTCCGCGCTGGGAAGCTATCCGGAAGCCGAGCCGCTGCTGAAGCGCGCCATGGGCCTGCAGGAAAAATTGACTGGAGCGGATAGTTGCGCCGTCGCTGAGGTCGCAAATGCTCTGGGGCAGGCTTACGATGCAGAAGGAAAATTTGATGACGCCGAGCCGCTTCTGAAGGACGCCTTGGCGATCCGCGAAAAATTGCTCGGTGCAAACTCCGCGCTGGCTGCGGAATCCGTAAACACGCTCGGCGAACTTTACTACTACCAGGGTAAACGCACGCAGGCCGGGCCGCTTTTCGAGCGCGCGTACAAGATCCGCGAAAAAGTCTTGGGCCCCGAGGATCCCAGGGTCGCCGAGAGCTTGGGCGACTTGGGCGTCGTATACGACGAAGAAGGCCGCTATGCCGAGGCCGAGCCGCTGGATGTTCGAGCCTTGGCCATTCGCGAAAAAGCGCTGGGCCCCGAGCACCCGGATGTGGCTGAGAGCCTGAACAACCTTGCCAATCTGTACGACGACGAAAGCCGTTACGCCCAGGCCGAGCCGCTGCACAAACGTGCGCTGGCCATCCACGAAAAAGTCTTTGGCGCCGAGCATCCGAACGTGGCCATGGATCTGAGCAATCTCGCGTTGCTATATCAGGCGCAGGGACGCTACGGCGAAGAAGAACCGCTCGAGAAGCGCGCCCTGGCCATTTACGAGAAATTGTTCGGGCCGGAGCATTCCAATGTGGCCGCCGTGTTGAACAATATGGCGCAGCTCTACCAATTGCAGGGCCGCAACCGCGAAGCCGAGCCGCTGATGAAACGTGCGGTGGCTATCAACGAGAAAGCTCTCGGTCCGGAACATCCCGATGTAGCCACAGCACTGAGCGGACTCGCCATGCTGTACGTGAACGAAGGCCGCTACGCCGAAGCCGAGCCGCTGTACAAGCGCGTCCTGGCGATCCGCGAAAAGGTTTTGGGGCCAGAGCACCCGGACGTTGCCGGCGTGCAGAACAATCTGGCGTTTCTGTATCAGAAGCAAAACCGCAACAGCGAAGCCGAGCCGTTGTACGCGCGCGCGCTCGCCATTGAAGAAAAGGTTCTGGGGCCGAATCACCCGGACGTCGCTGCGGCGGAGCGCAATCTGGCGGAGTTGTATGCCGCCGAAGGGCGCAACGCCGAGGCCGAACCGCTCTACAAGCGCTCCCTGACGATCGATGAAGCGGCGCTCGGCGCGGATCATCCCCGCGTGGCGACCGGAGCCTTGTATTGCCTCGCCAAGTTGTATTTCGCGGAAGGGCAATACGACAAAGCCGAACCGCTGGTGGAGCGCAGCCTGACCATTCTGCGCGAACGCTTTGAGTACAGCTTTGCGTACATGAGCGAAAAAGATCGCCTGCAGTTTTTGGGCACAGTAAAGGATGTGTTCACGCTTTATTTCAATTTCTCGCGCGTGCCGCTCGAGCAAAAAACGCAGTTATCGGCGGGAATGTACAACCTGCTTTTGTGGCAGAAGGGCATGGTAAGCGCGAGCGTCGCGACGCTGCGGGCGCAGGTGGCGGCCGGTGGCGATAAACAAGCGATAAAACTTTTCGAAGAATTGACGGCGAAAAAAGCGCAATCGTCGCGCCTGGTGGCCACGCGGCCCGATGGCTGGCAAGAAGCTCGGCAGCGTGCGGATACCGAAGCCAACGAACTCGAGCAACAGTTGGCGCGTCACGTGAGCACGCTTGCCGAGCAGAAAACCTTGGCCAGCGCCACATGGCAGGACGTTCGTAAAACGTTGAAGCCCGGCGACGCAGCGGTCGAGTTTGTGCGGTTTCCTTATTTCGACGGAAAAAACAAAGCCGGCAAAACCTACTACATTGCGCTGGTGATTCGGCCGGAGAATGCCAGCCCGGAGTTGGTACAGCTTGGCGACGCACAGGCAATCGAAGGCGCGGCGTTTTCGGAGTATCGCGCCGAGGTGGGCATCCGCAAGCAAATTGCGCTTGCCGTGGCCGCGGGTTCGGGAGTATCGCCGTGGCGCAGTTTGTATGACGCGGTGTGGAAGCCCCTGGAGACGCCGCTCGCGGGTGCGCAGCGTGTATATGTCTCGCTGGACGGCGCGCTCAACGAAATGCCTTTGGCAGTCTTGCAGGCCGCGGACGGCCGCCGCGTGATGGAGACGTACGATTTCCGCGTGGTCTCGAGTACGCGCGATTTGCTGCGTACGCGTCATCATTCGAGCAGCAACACTGCCATCCTGGTTGGCAATCCGCGTTTCCTCTTGAGTGATGCCGAGCAGTTGAGCGCGCTGAATCGCGTGCGCGGCGCGGCGAAGCCCGAGCCGGAGTTGCTACTCGCGTCCGCTGCGCTGCCCGCGAATTCTGCAAGCCTTGCGAATCCCGCAAACCTTCCGAATCCCGCAAGCGGCGTCCTCTCTCGCGATGCCGCCGAGCGCGGGGCGTGCAATCCGCCGCCACCTGCAGGTGGCTTGTTGTGCCCGCTGCCGGGAACCGCGACGGAGGTGCAATCGATCAGCGAACTGCTGCACGAAAAGAATTGGTCGGTTGCGACTTATCAGGGCGAGCAGGCGCTCGAGGAAGTGGTGAAGAATGCGGCGAGTCCCCGTGTGTTGCATCTGGCGACGCATGGATTCTTTTTGTCCGACCAGCAGGTGAAACTCGAGGAGACTTTGAGCGGGAAAAGTTCGGGGCTGGAAGATCCCATGATGCGCTCGGGGCTTTTCTTTGCGGGAGCGGATCGCACGCTGAAAAACGAAGCGCCGATCCAGGGAGTCGAAACGGGAGTGCTTACGGCGTACGAAGCGACAGCGCTGAATCTGCAAGGCACCGAACTTGTGGTGCTCAGCGCGTGCGAGACGGGCCGCGGCCAAGTGCAAAACGGCGAAGGCGTTTTCGGGTTGGGGCGCGCGCTGCAGGAAGCCGGGGCCGAAGCGGTGGTGATGAGCTTGTGGTCGGTGCCGGATCGCGAAACGCAGGAATTGATGACGCAGTTTTACAAAAATTGGCTTGCGGGAATGGACAAGCCCGAAGCGTTGCGCCGCGCGCAGCTCGCCGAACGCGACCGTGTGAAGGAACGCTACGGCGAAGATCGGCCGTACTACTGGGGCGCATTCACGCTGGTTGGTCAGTAGCGAGCCAAGGAATTTCACCATTCGCATCTCCCATCGATCGCGTTTTCCTTCTTCGATTGTTGCTGTATTGCCAGATGCGATTCCCGTCTCGTTGCCGTCGTAATTTCCACGCTAAGTAACCACGCAAAACTTGGCTTTTGTTTCGTGCACGCCGCTGATATGTTTCCAGCGATGCGCGGAGTGCGGAGGAATTTGTCTATGAGCGGACGGAGAACGCGGTTGGTGATTGACGTTGTGGCAGGTGCGGTGGCGTTGCTGCTTGCAGGTTGTGGCGCGGGGCAGAAGCCGAGCGGCGAGCCGGCGCCGATTACGGATTCGAGCAGAATTGCGGCG
Organism: Candidatus Acidiferrum sp.; assembly: GCA_049513775.1. GTDB lineage: Bacteria > Acidobacteriota > Terriglobia > Acidiferrales > UBA7541 > Acidiferrum. The sequence continues at coordinate 3,384 of JBEKVU010000141.1, read as the reverse complement.
GATGGGACGGCGTACGTCACGCGCGTGGTGCCCGTACCGGGGACGATTAGTCCGGAGGCGCAGAAAGTGGTGGCGCGGGTGCAGTCCGATGCCGCGGTGCCCGAGACGCTCGAAGAGCGGCGCGCAAAAACGGACAACTGGCAAGCAAGCGCGGGGGAGGCGACCAAGCAAATATATCCGGCGAATGTTGCGGCTGACACGATGGCGGGAGTACCCGTGCGTGTGGTGACGCCGCGCACGATCGCGCCAGAAAAGCGCGACGGCGTGCTGATCAATTTGCATGGCGGTGGATTCAATGCGGATTCGGGATCGTTGACGGAATCGATCCCCATGGCGAATTTGACGGGAATGAAAGTGATTGCGGTGTTGTACCGGCTGGCGCCGGAGCATCCGTTTCCGGCGGGGCTGGACGATGTGGTTGCGGTGTACAAAGAATTGCTGAAGACCTACAAGCCCGCGCACATCGCGATATATGGCACGTCGGCCGGGGCGATCTTGACGGCGGAAGTTACGGTAAAGCTGAAGCAGTTGGGATTGCCGTTGCCGGGGGCCACGGGAATTTTTTCTGGCTTGGGAGATTTCAGCCAGGTGGGAGACTCTGCCGCTCTGTTCGCGCTGAACGGATTGGCCGGGCATCTCGATCCGCCGAAGGCAGGTGTTCAGGACACGGAGTATGTCGGCCCGACCGACGCGAAGGATCCAGTGTTGTCTCCGGTGTACGCCGATTTGACGGGATTCCCGCCGACACTGTTTATCACGAGCGGGCGGGATTTGCTGCTCAGCGGGACGACGGTTTTGCATCGCGCATATTTGCGGGCTGGCGTGGATGCGCAGCTGGTGGTATTTGAAGCGCTGTCGCACGCGTTTTGGAATAACCCGACGCTGCCAGAATCGAAGGAAGCGGACCAGATCATGGCGAAATTCTTCGAGCGACACTTAGGAAAATAGTAGGCGGCCCTATCCCCTGCTTGGTCCGGGCGATCTTGAGTCGCAACATGCAGGACATTTCGACTGATCTTTTGCTTTGCGTGCTTTACGCGCTCGGTTACACCGCAAAGATTACCTTTCATCCCCCACCATGAAAAGTTGGGGGCATTAGGGTTTGGGGTTGGGGTTTGCGCGCCAGCGGCGGGCTAGGGTGGGGATGATGGCGCCGCCGAGGTTGGCGAGGTTCCAATCGGGGAAGGGTGCGCGGTCGGCGCGGGGATTTGCGGAGCGGACTAGGGTACCGAGGAAGCGGAAAGCGGCGGATAATTTTTCGCGGAAGGAATAGTCGGGCTGCTGGCCGTTGGCTTGTGCTACGAGAACGGTGACGTCATCGTGGGACAGATTTTCTGGGTAGCGCTCGGCGATTTCTCCGAGCAGGGTGTCGATCAGCTTTTGCGGCTCGACGGGACCTAGCAAGCGCAAGATGCGCAGTAAACCTTCTTCGCCAAGCATTTCGCCGTCGGCATCGCGCGATTCAATCAGCGCGTCGGAGTAGGTGAGGAAGCGATCGCCGGGTTCGAGAACGACATCGAAATTTTCGTATTCGGAGAAGCCGAACATGCCGAGAGGAACATTGCGCGGCTTGGAGTGGACGTCTGGCGCGGCGTGTCCCAGCAGTTGCCAATTATTTTCAGCGGCGCAATAGAGCAACGGGCGGGGATGGCCGGCGTTGCAAACGGTCATGCGGCGGGCGGGAGAGAAGAAGGTGGTGACCAGCGCGGTGGCGAAGGCGGAGTCCTTGGAAAGTTCGGCGAATTGCTGGTTGAGCAGGCGGACGAAATCGGTCTGGTCGAGGCGATTGACGAAGCGGCGCATGAGCGTGCGCAGGTCGGCAGCGGTGGCGGCGACGGCGTTGCCATGGCCGGAAACGTCGGCAAGGAGCAAGCGGGTGATGCGTCCGGTGGCGCAACTGGAAGCGTAGTAGACATCGCCGCCGCGTTGCGCTTCTCCGTAAGGCTTGCTGAAAACCCATGCTTCAAGACCGCCCAGCGTCACGGTGCGTGAAGTGAGTTGGCTGCCGCCCCAGACTTCCATACACTGCATGTAGGTTGGGGGTTGGGTGCTCACGATTGGAAGTATACGGAGAAATACGAGGAGTGGATGGATAGCAGAGGTGAATGGCGTTAGGTTTAACTTCGAGGAACGATAATCATCTCTGAGGGACTCGGGCCCCTGAAATCTACACGGTTACGATTCCCTTCAAATGCCGAAGATGCCTTTGAATGCGTGCCGTATTTTGCCTACGCTCGCGCGCCAACTCCATCAGCTTTTCGTGGAGCTCCCCGATCACTTCGGGCCCGATGGCTTGCCCCAACCGCGTCAGCGGAAGGGACTAGGCCAGGGGCCTTGCGCCATCAGGGTCTGGCCAAGAGCTTGGCTGCCAACAATAGAGAGGCGCAGACTTAGCTTTGGTTTGCGAACTTCTGCGGATTTGCGTCGAACAACTGTTTATGCTCCTGGACGCAGAAATAGTAAGTCTTGCCTTTGTAGACCGAGGAGATGGTGCGATCGGTGTCCATCCCGCACACCACGCAGAGTGGTTGGCCGTCCGCGGAAGCGATCACCGGTTTGGTGTAAATCTCGTTGGAATCCGCGTTCATCCAGCCCTTTCCCTGGTATTCGAGCGTGTAGGCGGTCTTCTCGGCTGCCGCGCGACCGAAGTAACGCTCGACCACGCGGAAAGCCAGGTCCATGCCGGAAGTGAGTCCCCCGGCACTGGCGAGATTGCCAGCTTCGACGAACCTGGCGCCGCGTTTCAGTTGAACGTCTGGATACTGCGCTTCGAAGTCGGCATAAGCGCCGTGAAAAGTGGTCGCGGATTTGCCGGACAACAGGCCGGTGCTGGCCAGCACGAAAACCCCGGTGCAAACGGACATGGTGACGTCAGTGGTTTTGGTGGACTGGCGAATCCACTCTCGCATGGCATCGTCGGCTCCGTTCTGGGCCGGGATGACGATGACCTTGGGCGCAGGAGCGGTTTCGAAGGTGTACTGGGGCACGATCCGCATGCCGCCGCTGGCGGTAATCGGCTTCAGCGTTTTCGCCACGGTATACGTTTGAAAAACGCCCATCCCGCGGCCCGGTGCAGCGGCAAGTTCAAACACTTCCCACGGTCCGCAGAAGTCGATGATCACGGCGCCGTCGGAGATTGGAAAGGCGACGGGGATGCTGCCCTGTGCCGGCGGGACTAGCGGATTGGAGGGAAGCGGCGATGGAACGCCTTCGGAGTCAGCCTTGATTTTAGGTGCGCTGGACTTGGCAAGCAGATGGACGCCTTCCAGGGATGCGATTGCAGATGCCAAACCGACTGCAGCGGAAGTCTGAAGCAATGTTCTTCTATTCATCTGGTTCTCTCACTCTTTTCTAAGGTTCTTTCTCGACCCCAGTGAGTATTTC
>JBEKVU010000140.1:0-9041 GCA_049513775.1 Candidatus Acidiferrum sp. | reverse complement strand
CGTACTCATCTATCGCGATTTGGCACGTTATTTGGGCAATGATCAGCCGCTTTACGGGTTGCAGGCGCAAGGCTTGGACGGCAGTTGCGCCCCGCTGACGACCATCGAGGATATGGCTGCCTTGTACGTCAAAGAGATTCAAAAGGTGCGGCCGCAGGGACCGTACTTGATCGGTGGTTACTGCATGGGCGGCACCTTGGCTTATGAGGTGGCGCGCCAACTCCGCGCGAAGGGCGAAGAAATTTCCTTGCTGGCGTTGTTTGACACCATGGACTGGCACAAGATCGGCGCGCTATCTTTCTGGCAGAAGCTTTATCAAGGGTCCGAGCGCCTGGTGTTTCACGCCGCGAATTTTTTCCGGCTCGATTCCCGGGGCAAGCGTGAGTTTTTTGGCGAGAAGGTCGAGGCGCTGCGCAACCGGATACCTGTGTGGCGCGGCATGCTGCTTTCCAAATTTAAGAAGAACAAATCCGGCGGGACTTCTGAATCGGTGGCCCTAGGAAAGATTTGGCAGGTAAACGATCAGGCTTGTATCGTTTACAAACCACAACCCTTTCCCGGAGTAGTCACGGATTTTCGCCCGATGAAGCAATACCGTCTGTTCGACAGGCCAGACGTCAAGTGGAACCTGCTGGCCCAGGGCGGCGAGCACGTGGTGGTGCTGCCGGTGTACCCAGCCGGTATGCTGGTTGAGCCTTTCGTGGCGCACCTAGCGGCGGCGCTGCGAAAATCCATCGATGCTTCGCTTCCCAGCGCCAAGTCCTGAAGTGGATGTAGCCCTCGCAATATCCCGAAGCAATGAAAGCAAGGGAGCGTTCGCATGACAGCGGCAACGAATTGGTCGAAGACCTGGACTTTCTTCGAAGACCAATGGCGCGAAGGCAATACCCCGATCATGGGCGTGCGGACCCACGCGGCCTGGCTGTGCTCGATCGTATTCGACGGCGCGCGGGCGTTTGAGGGTGTTACGCCAGACCTGGACTTGCACTGCGCGCGCGTGAATGATTCGGCAAAAAAGCTCTTCCTAGAGCCGAGTGTCTCCGTGGAAACCTGGATGAAGCTAGCGCACGATGGTATCGCGCGCTTCGAGCAAAAAACCGCGCTCTATATTCGCCCGATGTACTGGGCGGAACGAGAGGGGCCGTGGGTGCAGGCGCACGAGCCGGAGTCGACGCGGTGGTGCCTGGCGATTTACGAAGCACCGATGCGCGAGCCAAAAGGTTTTTCCATCACCCTCTCTCCTTTTCGCCGGCCTACGCCCGAAACGATGCCGGTGGACGCCAAAGCCGGGTGCCTCTATCCGAACAATGCGCGTGCACTCTTTGAAGCGCAGGCTCGTGGTTTGGACAATGCGGTGGTGTGCGACATGCTCGGCAACGTCGCGGAGCTGGCGACCTCCAATATTTTCATGGCCAAGGGCGGGGTGGTGTATACGCCGATAGCGAATGGAACGTTTCTGGCGGGGATCACGCGACAGAGAGTGATCGGGCTGCTGCGGGAAAATGGCGTGTCGGTAGTGGAGACGACATTAAAATACGGGGACCTCCAGCAGGCCGACGAAATCTTCTCGACTGGAAACTATTCTAAGGTTGTCCCTGTGACGCGCATTGACGATCGTAAACTTGAATTTGGACCACTGTACAAAAAGGCGCGCGAACTCTATTGGGGTTTTGCCCATCGTCGTTAGCGTTTGCGTGCCGGGGGCCCAGCCCAAAATATCGCCGTCGGGAAAGCCCCGCAGGCCGGAGTGCCCTGGGTTACGACAGCGAAGGAAAACTCAGCGGATAATGTTTGCTGATTCCATATCGAGCGACGAGGCGGGTTGTGGAAACTAAGTCTACGTCCGCGATGATTGAAACGCTCACCGCGATCTGGCAGCGGCTGCTGCAGCATTCTCCCATATCGCCGGAAGATAATTTCTTCGAACTTGGCGGGGATTCTTCGATCGCGGTGGAGTTGTACAACGAAGTGGCCAAAGCGTGCGGACGGGAGCTGCCGCCGGTGACGATCTATCACGCGCCGACGATCTCCGCACTGGCCGCGCTGCTTGAGCAATCGCTCACTCCGCGCATGCCCTCGCTCGTGGAGCTCCGACCCGGCATTTCGAAGACGCCCGTGTTTATCGCCCACGGACTCGGCGGCAGCGCGATGGAATTCTTCCAGCTGGTGAAGCATATCGATTCCCCGCACCCCATTTACGGCATGCAAGCACGCGGGACGGATGGACAAGACGAACCCCTTGATCGCATTGAGGACATGGCGCAATTTCATCTGGATGCGATTCGCGAGATTCAGCCTGCGGGACCTTATTTCCTAGTAGGCTATTCGCTTGGCGGGCTGGTGACGCTTGAAATGGCGCGGCGCCTCAGGGAAATGGGGGAAAGTGTTGGTCTGCTGGCGCTGCTTGAATCCTATCCCCATCGGCGCTACGTATCGTTAGAACAGCGCACGAGGCTGGCGGTGCGAGTTGCGGTGCGCCACGCTTTGAACATGCTGCAGTTGCCGATCGCTGACGCCGCCGCCTACCTTCTACGTCCATCGGAGCGGCTCTCGCATTTCTCGCGAGACGAACGTGGCCGGTTATATCGCCATCCTCCGACGGGCGTGTGGTCTACCTCGGCCATGCAGCGCGTGCGCGACAGTGGATATTTGGCGCTGCAACGGTATCGTCCAACTTATTACGATGGCCGGGTGGCGTTTGTTGCGGCGCGCGAACGTTCGGAATTTCCGGATAATCCCGTAGCGGTGTGGGGCAAGCTGGTCGGAACGCTCACGGTCGAGACCGCTCCTGGTGATCATTTTGGAATGATCACCACGTACTTTGAGAATCTCGCCCTAGTGGTGTCGCGCTACCTACGAGAGGCCGTTTGAAGCGAAATTTACCTAGCGAGCCGCGGAAAGTTGTTGTTCTCCGATGGCCTCAAGCGTACGACGTTCCTTCTAGCGGCAGGGCCTCGAGGAGCTTGCGCCACGGTGCCATCGCATGAACGGTGCCGAGGGCCTGGTCGCGACGCTGCTCGGAGCCGGCGTGGAGGTTTGCTTTACTAACCCCGGCACCTCTGAAATGCACATTGTTGCGGCGTTCGACCATGCGCCGCAGATGCGCTGCGTGCTGGGGCTTTTTGAAGGAGTCGTTACGGGTGCCGCCGATGGCTACGCACGCATGGCTGGCAAACCGGCGTGCACGCTGCTGCACTTAGGGCCGGGACTCGCCAACGGCCTCGCCAATCTGCACAACGCGAGCCGCGCACGCACACCGATTATTAATATTATCGGTCAACACGCTAGGCAGCACCTCCGGCATGACACGCCGCTGAGGGCCGATATTGAGGGCATCGCCAGGCCCTATTCAAGCTGGGTTCGCACCTCTTCGTCTGTGGCGGAAGTTTCCCGTGATGCGACCGACGCGATTCTGGCCTCGCGCACAGCTCCCGGAAACATCGCCACCTTGATCGTGCCTGCGGACTTGGCATGGAGCGAAGGCGGCATGGTCACCGCGCTTCCGGAATTGCCGGCAGCGCGGCGCCCCGAAAGCCGCAACATAGAACGGGCTGCAGCAATGCTGAAAACTGGTCTTCCGACTTGTTTCCTGCTTGCCGGGGACGCTCTTTTTGGTGCGGGGCTTGCCGCAGCTGGACGAATCGCCTCCGCGACCGGCGCGAAACTTCTGGCTCCTTATCCATTTGCCCGCATGGAACGCGGCGCCCACGCGCCATTCGTCGGACGAATTCCTTACATATTCGAACAGGCTTCGGCGCTGCTCAAGGAATTTCGCCAAATGATTTTGGTCGGAGCTTCCGCGCCGCGGTCGTACTTCGCGCATCCCGTAAAGGACAGTGTGCCGACGCCCGCAGAGTGCGAAATTCACGAACTGGCGGTTCCCGGCGAAGATTATGCGGCGGCACTGGATGCCTTGGCGAGCGCGCTGCGCGTTCCCCAAGCTTCCTCCCCCGCGGCAAAAGCGGTTCGTCCGGAGGCGCCAAGCGGCGCGATTAACTTTCCGGGTCTGGCCGCCGCGGTTGCCGCGGTGTTGCCGGAGAACGCCATCGTGGTTGACGAGTCGATGACTTCAGGCCGCGGCTTGATGGAAGCAACTCGGGGAATCGCTCCGCACGATTGGCTCGCAAACACCGGCGGCTCGATCGGAATTGCCATGCCGTTGGCGGTGGGCGCCGCGGTCGCGTGTCCGGATCGCAAAGTACTGTGTCTGTCCGCCGATGGCAGCGGCATGTACACGTTGCAAGCATTATGGACCATGGCGCGCGAGGGCCTGAACGTGACAACCGTGGTCTACGCGAACCGCGTCTACGGCGTGCTGAAGCGGGAATTCTCGAGCCTCGGGATAGGTGAGCCCGGGCCGCGCGCGCTCAATTTATTCGAGATTGGGCGGCCCGATCTTGATTGGGGTTCCTTAGCCAAAGGAATGGGCGTGCCGGCGACGCGTGTTTCGTCGCTCGAAAGCTTTACGACAGCGTTGCGCGATGGTTTCGCGACTGACGGACCGAGCTTGATTCAGGTGGACGTGTAGTTCGGGATTTTCCCGGCAGAGAGTCGTTTCGCGGTTATAACTTCTGCTTTTCGGCTGCGAAACTCTTGGCTAGTTCTTCCTTCATCACCTTGCCGGTCGGCGTCAGAGGCATTGCGGCAACCATGTGAATCGAGGAAGGCCTTTTGTAGGGGGCAAGATGCTGGGCCGCGTGCTCGGCCATGTTTTCGGAGGTGAGCGGTGACCCGGGCGTGGTTTGCACGAAGGCGATGACTTCTTCGCCGCCGTCAACGCCCTCAACCGTGCGTCCGATTACGGCGGAACGTACTACTTCGGGATGATTGTTGAGCACCGCTTCGACTTCGGCGGGATACACATTGAAACCGAAGCGCACGATCAATTCCTTGGTGCGCCCGACGATAAACAAATATCCATCCTCGATGCGCGCAAGATCGCGCGTATTGAACCAGCCCTCAGCGTCAATTGCAGCGGCGGTTTCCTCCGGCGCGCGATAGTAACCCTTCATTACGTTCGGGCCGCGCACACGCAATTCGCCCACTTCGCCTTGGGGAACTGGTTGGCCATCGGGCCCGATGAATTTTACTTCTATCCCCGGTAACACGCGTCCTACGGAAGTATCGGTGCGCGGTTTCTCGACCACCGCTTGCGAGATATTGGGCGAGCATTCCGTTACGCCATAGCCGTTGTACAGCGGCAAACCGAAAAGCTTTTCGACGTCCGCCTTGACCGCGGCATGCAACGGCGCGCCAGAAGACGAGATGATGCGCAAGGCGGGATATTTTCGCGCCGTGATGCCTTTCATTTTTGTGTACTCGAGCAACAGCGAAAACATCGCCGGGGCGCCCAGGACGACGGTCAAGCGCTCTTTGTCGATGGTGGCGAGAGCCGCCACGGGATCAAAGCGCGGCGAAAGATAGAGCGTGGTGCCGCTGTGCAACGCGCCGAGCAGCACCACGGACAAGCCCACGGCGTGGGACATGGGCAAAATGCCGTACAAGCGGTCGTCGGGCGTGAGCGAGCGGATTTTAGCCGAAACATCGGCGACGAAAAGCAGACCGCGGTGGGTGAGCATCACGCCTTTGGGAAGGCCGGTGGTTCCGGAGGTGTAAATCATCGCCGCCACGTTGTCGGCAACGCTCGAATCGAGGGGCTCGGGGACAACGCGGTCATTTATCGCGCCAACGCCCATCGGCCCCAGCTCCGGGATGTCAGAGACCGGGGCGCCGTGGCGTTTGGCATGCTCGCGGGCCTGCGGCGAGACGGTGGTGGTGTAAAGCACCAAACGCGCGCCGCAGTGTTCGCGGATTTCATCGAGTTCACGCGCGGAAAGACGCGCGTTCACCAGCACCGGCCACGCGCCATAGCGCGCCAGCGCCAAGAACATGGCGACAAAAGCGCGGCAGTTTTCAGAGACCATCATCACGCGGTCGCCGGGACGCACCTTCGCGTCTTTGACCCACGTCTCTGCACGAGCAATCGCTGCTTCCAGCTGCGCGTACGTCCATGCGCCGGAAGTTTCGACCAGCGCCAAACGTTCCGGAGAGCGCTCGGCCCACGGCGTGGCTACATCGCTGATGCGCAACGGCAATCGCGCCAAAATCTCGGATCGCTGGTCTTCAGACATAGGAGTTCGGGTTATGGAATTCTCACGGTCGCCGGAAAATTGTACCAGCAGCCCGATTTTATCATCCTAAGAATTAAACGCAGGAAATGAACGCGGCAAAAAGAACGAAAAGACCGCTGAAGCCGCACTCGCTTCAATCGAACGGAACCCGAACTTCTCGAGCGAGCGAAGAAAGCGGAAGGACGGTCGGTTTCGCCGACAACATGTACTGCAGCCAGTTGCGATAAATATGTGCGGCGGAGTTGCACCAGGTATTTTGCAAACTCTCGGTTAGACGAGCCTCGGGAAAGTCCGCCATCGCTTGTTCATTGAATTGCGTTTCGACGATGTTGCGAAACTCCTCCAGCAGCGCACATGCTTCGACGCCAAAGTAACCCTTGGGCACGGAAGGATACGTCTTGCGTTCCTGCTTCAAAAATCTGCGCACATCCCTGCGATATTCCTTCAGCAAGGTTCGCAAGTCATATTCAGGATGCCCTTGAAAATGCACAAAGAGACTATTCCCTTTGCTCTTCGCAAATAGATTTACACCCGCGTCGCGAGAGCTGTCTAGAACGTCGTAGCCGTGCTCGGCCAAATCATTTTCGCGGACCTCGTTCCAACGGGAATGCGGAAACCGCACAGCTTGGGGCAGTCCATCGGTAAGCAGGTGCTTGCCAGTTCGCTGATATTCAAAGACGCCGAACTGCTTGTCATCGAGCGGATTGCGCTCAATACCATCGCTGCGGAGAACACTGGCGTGGGCAGCGAGGCAACTCAACACGGTAGAAGTAGTGTGCTCTTCCGCCCAGTCAAAAACGCGTGTCAGCGCGTCCCAGTAGGGTTCCTGGCGCAAATCGCGCTGTCGCGGCTCGGTTCCGGTGATGATCGCGCCGTCCAGCTTGTGGTTCCATAATTCCGCGACCGGCAAATAATAGTTCCGCACATGCTGCTGCACGCGCTCGCCGCGCGGGACATCGGGAATATGGAAAAGTTGTACGTGGACGGAAAACTCACCCGCCGCAGCTTCCAGCAACGAAAAAAACTGCGCTTCGGTATCTTCGAGCGCCGCATCCGGCATGTTGTTGATCAGCGCGATATTCACAGGACCCGCCGGCAGTCCAACCCGGGCCGCAGCTACGCCGTTGCGCGAATTGCGTGCCTGCTCAGAATGATCCCGCGCTGTCCAGTGACCCGGACCGCGACCGCCGTTAATCACAAGTGGCATACTATTTCCCCCAAGCTAGCTTTAGGCCTTTGCGTGTTCTAGAGCCTGGCCGAGGTCGTCGAGGATGTCGTCAATGTGCTCGATGCCCACGCTCAGACGGAGCATCTCGGGTGTCACGCCGGCCTTGGCTTGTTCCTCAGGCGTAAGCTGGCGATGCGTGGTAGACGCGGGATGGCAGGCTAGCGATTTGGCGTCACCCATATTCACCATGCGCTTGAACAAACGCAGCGCGTCAAAACATTTCGTGCCCGCTAGAAAGCCGCCCTTCACGCCGAAGGTCAACAGCGAGCAGGCATTGTCACCGAGATAGCGATACGCCATCGGATACAACGGACTATCGGGAAAACCCGCGTAGTTGACCCACGCCACCATCGGATGGGCGCGCAAAAATTCGGCGACTTTTCTGGCGTTGGATATGTGGCGTTCCATGCGCAAGGCCATGGTTTCGACGCCCTGCAGGAGCAAGAATCCGTTGAACGGCGAAAGCGTCGATCCGGTGTTGCGCTGGGCAACCGTGCGGCAGCGCGCCACGTACGCGGCCGGGCCGAACTGATCGACGTACACGACGCCTTGATAGGCAATTTCCGGTGTGTTCAGCATGTAAAATTTTTTGGGATGTTCGCGCCAAGGAAAATTTCCGGCGTCCACGATCATGCCGCCTAGCGTGGTGCCGTGCCCGCCCATAAACTTGGTCATGGAGTGGACGACCACGTCGGCGCCATATTCGATGGGCCGCAGCAGGATGGGTGTAGCAACGGTGTTGTCGACGATCAAAGGCACGCCATGCTTGTGCGCGACTTTGGCAAGACCTTCGATGTCCGCCACGTTTCCTGCGGGGTTGCCCACGCTTTCACAGTAGACGGCGCGAGTGTTTTCATCGATCAGCTTCTCGATGTCATCTGGATGATCGCTGACGGCGAAGCGCCCGGCGATGCCCTGCTTGGGCAGAAGATGTGCGATTAGCGTATAGGTCGCGCCGTAAAGCTGCGGCGTCGAGACAATATTGTGGCCGTTCTCTGCGATGTTGATCAGCGCGTAATGAATTGCGGCCATGCCGGAGCTCACGCTGAGCGCTTCTACTCCGCCTTCGAGCGCTGCCACGCGCTTCTCGAGCACGGTGTTCGTGGGGTTTCCGATGCGCGTGTAGATGTTGCCCTGGACATCCAGATTGAATAAAGCCGCGCCATGCTCAGCGCTATCGAATTCGAACGCGATGGTCTGATAGATTGGCACGGCGACGGCCTTGGTGGCGGGATCACCGTCGTAGCCGACATGGATCGCTATGGTTTCTCTCTTCATCGAGCAGCCGCGCCTCGTGGCGGCGTCACAGTGCGCCAGTGCGCTCGTTCCCAGCAGCGGTGACGACTCCGGCGACGGGTACGGTTTCCTTATCGTGTGCACGTGCCGCGACCATTGCTTGGTTAATGCGACGCGCGGCGAAGCCGGCCCCAAACGCAAAGCGCATGAGCGGCCCGAAGGTGTTGGCGGCCACTAGCCCCACGAAATACAAGCCCGGCACCGAGGACTCAAAATGGCCGGAGAGTACGGGCGTGGTATTCAGCAACTGTAGATCGCGGCGTATCTCGGGGCTTAAAAACGAGAGTCGCGCCACGTCCGCTTTATAGCCGGTGCCCGTGATGATGTGTTCGGTGATCACCTCGCGCTCGCTGCCATCGGCCGCGCGAACCGCCAGATGTACCTTG
>JBEKVU010000139.1:0-9054 GCA_049513775.1 Candidatus Acidiferrum sp. | reverse complement strand
AGTTTCGCGACCCTACCGGGGCGTACGAGGGCTACACTGCGGCGCTGAATCCCGGCATGAAGCCCTCCTCAGCGGGGCCACTCTCCGCGATTGATGACACGAAATTAATGATCGAAATCGGGGACTTGCTGGTGCAAGTTTCCGGCGCCCAGGCGATCAGCGGGGCCGATCTGCAAACTCTGACCAGCGAATTGCGGGCGCACGCCGATCCGACGCCACTGCCGCCGGTGCGGGCGTACCTCCCGGAGCGCGATTTGGTGGATGGTTCGCAGAAATACGCACAGGGACCGGCAGGTTTTCAGAATGCGGTCACCTCGCTCGGGCACCCGGAGTATTCAGTGCTGGCGTCCGAGATGGGTTTTGCTACTGGAGCGGAGCCGGAAATTATGGTGGCGCAATACTCTTCGGGAGCAAACCGCGGGGCGCTGCTCTTGATCCAATATCCGAATCCTCAGCTGGCGGAGCAGCATTTGCGGCATCTTGCGGGGGTCGTTCCGGGCGGCAGCGCGCAGGGCGGGCTGGAGCGCAAAGGCTCGCTGCTTTCGCTGGTGATCGCGCCAACTTCGGCGGTTTACGGCGCGAAGCTGCGGCAAGCTATCAATTACGAGACGCAAGTAACCTGGAATGAGCCGAGCACCACCGCGACGGACCCGCCGATCACCAGCACGCTGGTGAAGATATTTGTCGGGACGGGCGTTTTCATGTTGATTGCGTTCGTGCTGGGCATCGCGTTTGGCGGCGTGCGTGTGCTAACGAAGAGGTTTTTTCCGGGAAAAGTGTTTGATCGCCCGGAGCAGATGGAAGTGCTGCAATTGGGATTGTCCGGCAAACGTATTGATCCCCGCGATTTCTACTGACCACGATACTGCGGTCCTCCAGGCGGCCCAGAAACGCTATAATCACGACGAGTTTGGAGTAGCACGGGCACTCTTACCTGTGCGTTTTACGTGGGGCTATGTGAACATCGCGCGCAGGCAAGAGTGCCTGTGCTGCTGGGAAAGCGGAACTTGTAGGCTGGCGAATCGATAACCTCCTAAGCCAACCAACCCGAAGATTTCGCAACGCGGTATCGGCGGGCCTTTGAGCAATTTGCCGCGTCGGCGCTGTGGAGCAGCCGCCCCGTGCCCAAACCTACGCCTGCCGACGCCATGGCAACCACGGGAGCCCTGCGCGTTGCGGGGAATTTGCAGGCACGACGCCTGGCCGAACAAATCGAGCAGGCCTTCGGTGCCGCCTGTCTAACATCCGAAAGAGCGTTTTCGCCGCGACCGCAAGAAGTAACCAACGGTCGCCCTGCGCGTCTAACTTGGGATTAGCGGTTGTTGAACTCGAGATAGTGGCCTAAACTGTTGATTCTATAACGTATGCACCCACCAACAGAACCATATTGTACGACGGCAGCTCTTCCTCAGGAGCCCGCAGAAAATCGCACCAGGGGGCGAAGCTTTGGCAAAACGCTCGCGCTCGGGCTGATCGCGCTCGGGCTGGCCGCCGGGTGCTCGAAGACTTCAGGCAGCAACCCTGCCGCAGGTGCCCCGCAAGCGTTTCCTGTGCAAGTCCAAGTGACTCCGTCCGTGAAGATTCCGGATGCTACCGAGTATTTGTCGATCCTGAAGTCGCGACGATCGGCCAACATTAATCCGCAGGTGGAAGGGCAGATCACCAAGATCTTCGTGAAGTCCGGCGACCAGGTGAGCCTGGGAACGCCGCTGATGCAGATCGACCCGCTGAAGCAGGAAGCCACGGTGAGCAGCCAGGACGCGGCGCGCGCGGCGCAGGAAGCGACGGTGCGCAACGCAAAGATTCAGCTCGAGCGCGAACAAAGACTTTACGACGCCAAAGTGGTGGCGAAGCAGGATTTGGATAACGCGCAGACGACGTACGACTCTGCTGTGGCGCAGCTGAAGTCGCTCTCGGATCTGGTAAGCCAGCAGAACGTGGAGTTGCACTATTACAAAGTGACCGCGCCGATGGAGGGCATTGTGGGCGACGTTCCAGTGCGCGTTGGCGATCGCGTGGTGGTTTCGACGCTTTTAACCACCGTGGACCAACCGGGTGCGCTTGAAGCGTACATCTACGTTCCGGCGGATCGCGGCCGAGCGTTGCATGTGGGACTGCCGGTGCAACTGCTGGACGAAACGGGAAGCGTGGCGGCGGATTCGAAGATTACGTTTATTTCTCCGCAGGTCGATACGGACACGCAGACGGTCTTGGCAAAAGCGACCATTGAAAATCCTGGCGCCAAACTACGCATCGCGCAACAGATGCGTGCGCGGGTGATTTGGGGAGTACATGAAGGTCCGGTGATCCCAGTGCTGGCGGTAACGCGCATTAACGGGCAGTTTTTCGCTTATTTGGCGGTGAACGAAGGCAAAGGTCCGGTGGCACGGCAGAAGTTGCTCAAGGTGGGCGACACCGTGGGAAATGATTTTGCGGTGCTGGACGGATTAAAGCCCGGCGATCACGTGATTGTCTCCGGCACGGACTTTCTGCAGGACGGCGTGCCGGTGGCGGAGACGATTCAGAATCCGACGCCGGCGGCGGCCGGGGCCAAAGGCAACGCCGGACGCTGATCGATTCTACGATGAGCTTCGCTATCAAAAACTCCACGAAAACAGGAAACCACTTTGTTCGTTGATTTTTTCATTGAGCGCCCGGTGTTCGCCACAGTTTGCGCGTTGTTCATCGTGCTGGCGGGAGCGATTTGTATCCCCACGCTGCCGGTAGCGCAATTCCCTGACTTGGCACCGCCGCAGGTTGTGGTCAGCAGCGGATACATCGGAGCGAACGCGCAAACGGTGGAATCGGCGGTCACCATTCCGCTGGAGCAGGCCATCAACGGCGTGCAGGGGATGAAGTACATTTCCTCGACGAGCGGCAACGATGGCAGCAGTTCGATTACCGTGACCTTTGATGTATCACGCAACGTCGACCTGGCTTCCGTGGACGTACAGAACCGCGTCAACCAAGCGCTCGGGCGACTGCCGGCGGAAGTGAAAAATACCGGCGTCATCATCACGAAGCAGACCAGCGGGTTTGTGTTTGGCGGCGGGGTGTATTCGGAAAACGGGCAATACGACAGCCTCTTTCTAAGCAACTACCTGGACGTGTATGTGCGCGATGCGCTGAAGCGCGTAGCGGGCGTGGGCGACGTGGTGATTTTTGGCGAGCGCAAGTACGCCATGCGCTTGTGGCTGGACCCGGCAAAGCTCGCGCAGCGTGGACTGACAGCCACCACGGTGTTGAACGCGCTGCAGGAACAGAACGTGCAGGTGGCTGCGGGCTCCGTGGGCGAGCCGCCGGCCTCGAGCGAGCAGTCCTTTCAGGTGAGCGTGCGTGCGATTGGGCGGCTGACAGACGCGTCAGAATTCGACAACATTATTTTGAAAACAGGCACGGATGGCACGCTGGTACGGCTGAAGGACATTGGCCGCGCGCAACTGGGGGCGGAAGATTACAGCTCGGTGCTGCGCTTTGACGGGCGCGAAGCGGTGGGCATCGGCGTGACGCAGCTGCCCGGCGCCAACGCGCTCGACGTGGATCGGCTGGCAAAAGCTGAGCTGTTGAAGCTGTCCAAGAATTTCCCGCCGGGGCTGAAGTATGCGGTGGCGTTCGACACCACCACGGTGATTGGCGAATCGATTCGCGATGTGCTGGAGACGCTACTCATTGCCATCGTGCTGGTCGTTACCGTCATTTACATTTTTCTGCAGGACTGGCGCAGCACGCTGATTCCGGCGATCACCATTCCCGTTTCTCTGGTGGGAACATTTGTTTTTGTGAAGGCGCTGGGTTTCTCGATTAACACGCTGACGCTTTTTGGCATCACCCTGGCAACGGGGCTGGTCGTCGATGACGCCATCGTGGTCATCGAAAACGTGGAGCGGCACATCGCCGAGGGCATTACCGAGCCGCACAACGCGGCGTCCGTGGCGATGAAAGAAGTGGCTGGCGCAGTGGTGGCCACGTCGTTGGTGCTGGTGGCGGTGTTCGTTCCGGTTGCGTTGTTTCCCGGAACCACAGGCATCTTATTCCGGCAGTTCGCGCTGACCATCGCGTTTTCCGTGGCCATCTCCGCGTTTAACGCGCTGACGCTGACGCCTTCCCTTTCGGCAATTTTGCTTGGACATCATCGCGAACGTGCACAGGGGCGCTTCTTCAAAGCGTTTAATCGCGTGGTGGAATATGGGACGGAGCGCTACAGGGGCAGCTTACGCTTCGCCGTTCGGTGGAAGCTCGCGGCCCTGCTGGTGTTCGTTCTACTGCTCGGAGCGACGTACGTTTTGTACAACCGCGTGCCGCAGGGATTTATTCCCGAAGACGATCAAGGTTATTTGATCGTTGCGGTCAATGCGCCGCAAGGCGCTTCGCTGCAATACACGCTGAATATTTGCGACAAGATCGAGCAGATCGCGGGGCAATCGAAAGATGTTGAGGGCACATTTGCGATCGGCGGATTTGGATTTGCGGGCTCGGCTTCCAATCGCGCGATCGTGTTTTTGCCGCTGAAGTCGTTCGAAGAGCGAAAAGGCGAAGCGCACTCCGCCGATGCCGTGCTGGCGCAATTGCGCGGTCCGCTATTTGGCATTCAGGGCGCGTTCGTAATTCCGTTTAATCCCCCGGCCGTGCAGGGCTTGGGAAATTTCGGCGGGTTTAGCTTTCAGGTAGAAGACCTGGGACGCAATTCGCTGCAAACCATTTCGAACGCTACTAACAAGTTGGTTGCCGCGGGCAATTCCAGCAAAGATCTGACCGGGCTGTTCAGTAGCTTTACGGCCAACGATCCGCAGTACATCGTGCACATCGATCGCGAGAAAGCGAAAAGTTTGATGGTGCCGCTGAGCCAGATTACCGATGCGCTACAGGTATATATGGGCTCGGTGTACGTAAACGATTTTGATTTCAACAATCGGACGTACCGCGTGTATTTGCAGGCCGACGCGCCTTTTCGCGCTACGGCAAAAGATATTTCGCAGTACTACTTGCGGTCCGATAGCGGGAGGATGATTCCGCTGGATAACGTGGTGGACGTCCAGCAGACCGCTAATCCGCAGGTGATCAGCCACTACAATTTGTTCCGCTCCGCTGAGATCGATGGTTCGGGCGCGCCGGGAAAAAGTTCCGGAGATGCGATTGCGGCGATGGAAGAGTTGGCGAAGAAGAATTTGCCCAACGGCATGACCTACGAATGGAGCGGCTTGTCGCTGGAAGAGATTGAATCCGGCGGCAAAGCTGCGATTTTATTTGGGTTGGGCTTGCTGGTCGTGTACCTAACGCTGGCGGCGCAGTATGAAAGCTACGTGCTGCCGTTCATCGTGTTGCTGGCGGTGCCGGTGGCTTTGCTGGGCGCAATTGGCGCCGTGGCGTTGCGCGGTTTGCAAAATGACGTTTATTGCCAGGTGGGGCTGGTAATGCTGATAGGCTTGGCGAGCAAAAATGCGATTTTGATTGTGGAGTTTGCCGAGCAGCTGCGCGCCGACGGCCGGTCCACCGTGGAGGCGGCGATTGAAGCGGCGCGCATTCGGTTGCGACCTATTTTGATGACCTCGCTGGCGTTCATTCTGGGCGTCGTGCCGTTGGTGCTGGCGACGGGTGCCGGGCGCGCGGGACGAATCTCCGTGGGCACGACGGTGTTTGGCGGAATGATCGCGGCGACCACGCTGAATCTTTTGTTTATTCCGGTGCTGTACGTGATCGTGCGCAGCGTGATCAAGGGTGGGCGGCCAACGCACCAAGCCGGGCACGGTGGGCATGCGACGATAACCGGGTCGCTCGGCGAAGTAGTGCCGGAATAGCGGCACGGCGGAGCGGATTTTGGAGCCGGCCGCGGCGCCGCAATCGACATCATCACCGCCTGCTATCGTATTCAAGACAAAAGAGATGTTGCCCGCGCAGCGCTAAACCGCTATCATTTCTGCACTTATGAACAATCGTTCCGCTCGTTCGTTTTCGCCGTCGAGGTTTGCCTGCCAACCGCGCCCCAATCGCGGACGTTTTGCGTCCTTCCTTCTCGCCATTCTGGGCCTAGCGTTCGCTCTCGGAAGCTCGAGCGCCGCTCGGGCGCAAAGCGCCTCAACGGCGGGCAACGCTGCCGGTCTCGCGCCGATTCGTCAATATATTTCCACGGGATGGGACACCCTGACGCGTTCGCTCTCTGAATGTTCGAACGTGGTGGATTCAAAGCTCGCGGCTTCTGAATCGGTTTTGTATTTTCCCGCGGAGTTCGCCGTTCCAGCAAAGATGGAAGCGCTACGGCAACGCTGCAATTTTCAGATTCAACATCTGCCCAAGAAAATTCAAATTCCCGGCGAAATCGATCCCGGCACTTTGAAAGCGCAGGGACTTTTGTATCTCGAGCATCCTTATGTGGTTCCTGGTGGCCGCTTCAACGAGATGTACGGCTGGGACAGCTATTTTATTATTCGCGGGCTGGTGCGCGATGGCCGCGTCGAGCTGGCGCGCGACATGGTGGAGAATTTCTTTTTTGAGATTGAACAGTACGGCGAAGTGCTCAATGCGAATCGGAGCTACTACCTGAGCCGTTCACAGCCGCCATTTTTGACGTCCATGATTTTGTCGGTCTATGACGCCCAGAAAGCCGCGGGTCACGAAGACCGCGCGTGGCTCGAAAAGGCCTACGGATACGCTGCCCGCGACCACGACATGTGGACGCGCGCGCCCTTGCTGGCGGGAGATACGGGCCTGTCGCGGTATTTCGATCTTGGCGAAGGTCCTTCGCCGGAAAGCTTAAAAGATGAAACCGGTCATTATCGCGACGTGGCGCAGTATTTCCTGCTGCATCCCGCCGCCGACGAAGCGTACGGCCAGAGTTATGTGACGGTGAAAGAAGAAGGGCCGTCGGGCCGAGTAATCTACGGCGCGCAGTATTTGGCGAGCGTCTGCGACGTAGCAAAGACCACAGGGACCATGGGGCACCCGGACTGCACCGCGCCATCGACGGTGTCGCTTAGTGGCGATTTTTATAAGGGTGACCGCTCGATGCGCGAATCGGGCTTCGATATTGCGTTTCGCTTCGGGGCTTACGGCGCGGGCACGCACCATTTTGCCCCGGTATGCCTAAACAGCCTGCTCTACAAGACGGAGAAAGACCTGGAACGGATGAGCGAGACGCTGGGCAAGAAAAGTGAAGCGGAGCACTGGAAGAAACTGGCAGCGGAACGGCAGGCGAATATCCAGAAGTATTTGTGGGATGCCGAACGCGGCCGATTTTTCGATTATGACTTCGATAAAAAACAGCGCTCCACCTACGACTACATAACGACGTTCTATCCGCTGTGGGCCGGATTGGCGACGCCCGAGCAGGCGCGTGCGGTGACCAGCCACATCGGGATTTTTGAGAAGCTCGGCGGATTGATGATGAGTCCTTATGAGACTGGCGGGCAGTGGGATGCGCCGTACGCGTGGGCGCCCACGCAATTGGTAGCTGTGGTCGGCATGCGCCGCTACGGACTTGACGAGGACGCGAATCGCGCTTCGTATGAATTTTTAAGCGCGGTGGCGGAAAACTTTCGCCGCGACGGAACACTTCGTGAGAAATACAATGCCGTTACGCGCTCCTCGGAAACCGCGGTAACCGCCGGATATCACATGAATATCGTGGGTTTTGGATGGACTAACGGCGTGTTCCTTGATTTGTTGCACGATCTGCCGAAGCCGCTGGTGGACAAGTTGGCGAAGGAACAGGAGCAACCGGCCGCCGCTGCGCATTAGAGCGTTCCCCGGGCGTTGGCTAAGAAAAACGCCGGCCTCAGAAGGGGGCCGCTACAAAACCTACGCTCTAGTGCCCTCTTGGCTTGAATTGTGAAATTCCAGGATTACTTTGGGATCGGCCGGTGGCGTGGCGCCCACTTGCGACGCCACCCAGGAGCCAAGCCGGTTAGCGGCGGCGTTCATGGCGCGCAGCGAAGCCTTGCGCAAATATTGGTGCACCAGCGCGGCGGTGAAGGCATCGCCAGCGCCGACCGTATCTGCGACTTTTACCGGATAGCCGGGATGTTCGTCCGCGGCCTCCGCCGTAACCAGCAGGCTACCCTTTCCGCCGCGCGTGATGCACACCAGGTTGATGCCATACTTTTTCAGCAGCCACCGCGCCGCGCTTTGCTGATCGCGGACCGGACCGCCAAGCAACTCCGTAACACGCATGATTTCATCGTCATTCAATTTCATGATGTCCGCATGGCTGGCGGATTCCGACAAAATCTCCCTGGTAAAGAATGCCTGGCGTAGATTTACGTCAAAGATGCGCAGCGTGCCGGGACGCAGCGCCTCCAGAAAAGCCAGAATCGTGGTTCGCGAGTGCGCGGAGCGCTGCGCCAATGAGCCGAAGCAAACTGCGTCGGCCTCCCCGGCAAGCGCTTGCCATTGCGAAGTCCATTCGAAAAAATCCCACGCAACATTAGTCAGAATTTCAAATTTAGGCTGGCCTTGCTCGTCGACGGTGACGTTCACGGTACTCGTCGGGTGTCCAGAATCTACTTGAAGAAATGTGGACGGCAGTCCGAGCCGCGTCAAGCGGCGAGCCGCAGCGTTGCCGAGGCGATCCTTGCCGACGCGGCTCACCACCACCGCGCGGTCGCCCAGCAGAGCCGTCATGTACGCAAAATTTGCCGGCGCGCCGCCGAGTTGCTTTCCAGCCGGGAGCATATCCCAAAGCAATTCTCCCAGGCCCAACACGGTAAAGCGTTGGCTCGCGACAACCGGCTTTTCAGCTGTTGCAGGTTTAGGGCTTTTCATTTTGGTGAGACTGCAGTTGCTCCGCAAGTTTCAGTTCCCGTTCGGCATCTTCCGCGCGGCCAAGATCGCGATAGGTCTGGCCGAGCAGGTGGTGCGGAACGGGATTATTCGGATCCATAGCCAGCGCGCGCTGCAAAGCTCGCGCCGAAAGTTCGGCCTCGCCTTTTTTCTCCAGCACTTTGCCCAGCAGTATATATGGACCCGTGGAGGTTGGGTCCAGCCAAATGGAGCGCTGCAGCAGTTTTTCTGCGTCGTCATACTTCTGCACGCGCGATTGCGCATCAGCTAGCTTGTAATAGG
>JBEKVU010000138.1:0-9092 GCA_049513775.1 Candidatus Acidiferrum sp. | reverse complement strand
CGCGATGGCGTGGCCTATCTGCGAGCGCTTTCGTACATAGATCCGAAACGGTTCGGGATTTGGGGCTCGAGTTACGGCGGCCACATGACCTTGCACGCGATGTTTGAGGCCGACGACGATTTCAAAGCGGGCTTTGCCGGCGCTCCCGTTACCGACTGGCATTACTACGATTCGATTTACACCGAGCGCTACCTGGGCTTGCTGCCGCAAAACGAAGATGGCTATCGGGAATCTTCACCGGTCGAGAAAGTGGGGCAACTACACGGCAAACTGCTGGTCGCCCACGGCACAGGCGACGACAATGTGCACTTTGCGAATACTCTGGCCCTCTTAAACGACGCCATTGCCGCGGGTAAGGCCATCGAAGTGATGCCGTTTCCCGGCTTGGGTCACGGAATCAACGATCCCCGCGCGCGCCGCTTGATGATGGAGCGCGTCACGCAGTTTTTCATCGATAATTTGTGAAGCCGATGCAGATTTGAAGCTGACGATTTCGAGCTGAGTTCTCAGACGCTCGGGTCCGTGATCTGCCCGGCATACCATTCGCTGGTTCGCGTAATCCTGCGGTCCAGCAAAACCGCCGCGAAGTACGCGCACGCTTTTCGCTCCGCCGCCAGCCACCGCGCGGCGTTCCCGCTCGCCGATTGGAGAATGCCTTGCCCGACCTTCAGCACACGGTCGTAAGCACGCACCGCGAACAACGTACGATTTCCTCCGCGGTCGAGGTTAGGACACAGCTTTAGCAGCGCGCAGACCGTAGCCAACGATTTCTCCCCTTGGCAATCGTCAATCCAGGCGCCCAATTCGCGCGTCGCCTCGGAAAGCCGGTGCTGCGAAGCCGACCACAGCATCGCGCGCCAGTACCGGATGCACAAGTAAGCGGTCAAAACGCTGGCCAGGACGAGAACCAGAAATTCGTGCACTTACCTCACCCCTGCTAAACGCTCCACTGGAATGCGGGCTTCATCCGGCACCCTCGAAAAAGTGTAGGCCAGTGAAATCGGAAGCCACGCACCCAAGAGCGGCGAGAGATAGTGCAGCTCAGCGAGAGCCGGATAGATCGAGCGCAGCGCGTACGTTAACGTCTGTCCGCCAAAATAAATCCCGAACGCGCTTACAACCAGCACCAGGCGCAGGCGCGGATCGCGCCGTTTCAGGAGCAGCACCCATACTCCGTACGTCAGCAGCATTCCGGTGAAATACAGGCTGCCGGAAAACTCCACCGCGAAGCGCGTGACCAGAAGCTGGTGCTTCACCGTGGTGACCGCGGCGGCGTACGCCACGGTAATGGCAAAAATCAGAAGCATCACGGCATGCAGACGCCACCCGCGTTCCTGCTCCTCGAAAATCCGCGAACATAATCCGGCGATCGCCACGAACATCAGCAGCGTGACGAGCGCGTCGCTGTAGTAGTAAAAGTAGACGTATTCCGTGGAGGTGAAACCGTAGTGATGCAGCACCGTGAACCGCAGAATTTCGTTGACGGCGAGAGAACCCACATAGATGAGCAGCGTCGTATGGCGCAAGAGCGTCCGATCGCGAAACGCCCACACTAATACGAAGGCTTCCCCGAGGAAGGCCGCGAGCCAAACTACGAAATCAAAGGGGCCAAGCAAACCCAGTCACTACCTACACAGATAGAGAGGCCTGGACTCAAATGGCCTTGCTGCCGGGACTAGCGCCAGGGCGTCGGCGGAACTGGAGCGCCACCCTGTGCGGTCATCACGGGAACGTCTTTGTTACCGTGCGACGCGCTTTGCAATGCCCCACGCCATGCAAGACCCGCAACCACCATCAACAACGCGAAAGCTACAACCGAGAGCCACTTGTTCATCACTGCCTCCTCGTTCCCTTCGGAACGAGGCAAGAGACTACTCAGTAGCGGCTCCGCCGTCAATGACCGCGCGGTCTGCCTCTTGGTGCAGACAGTACTTGCCTTTTGTGCGCTCGTCAAGGAAAGCGTGCAAATGAAAATTTCCTCCTATCCCGAAGGGTTTCGCCGCGCATCGAATCGTAGGAATGGTTGCGCCGCGGGTTATGCAGATGGTGCTCACGATCCGCCGCAAGGTGGTGGGGGTACGGGAATCCAGGTATGGGTTTCGCCGGCGGGCTGTGGCCAAATGCTCGGGGCTTCACAAAGGCGCTTTAGATGTCCTGCCAAGAGACGTCGGACTCGCCGCGAGCGTGGTCACGAAGTACTTGCGGATTGCGGGACTTCTGGAATAATCTACGTGAGCCATTCCTGACTGCTTATGGGGCCGTCCATTCTCTCTGCTACACGTGACGGTATTCTCATCAGCGCTGCCAACAAGATGGCAGCCGTCACTGGCTAATGAAGTTTGCCTCGTCAAGTCCGCTTTTTACCGGGGTGAGTTTAAGCGGACCAGCGATACACCTGGGACCGTACGTACTAAGTTCATGGAGGATTGAGATGCGTAAGTGGTGTGTGATAGTTGCGATGGGTCTGTTCATGGCGCTGCCGGCGGTCGCACAAGAGAAGGCTAGCGATGCGGGCGATAACGGAAGTGCTTCGACGGCAGCCGCGGACAGCACGTCCGTCCCCGCAGCGAGCAGCGAGACTTCGGCGACGGTAGTTCCGGCTGGTTCCAACGTTTTCGCTGTTCCCATGCCGCCGCGCGCCACGCCCTTTCCGGCGCCCTCCGCCGCTTTGGCTGAACCTGCGGGAAAACTCGTTCCTAAATTTGAGCTAGCGTTTTTATTTCAGTATCTCTATTTCCTGCCCAAAGCCCCGTTTAGTAATTTCGACGGCTACGGCGGATCGGGCGAAGTGGTCTACAACCCCAATAGCTGGCTCGGTATCGTTGGCCAAGGTGCAGGTTACACGTTCCATCGCGACCTTACCCCCATTGCTTCGTCGCTTCCGACGGTTACCAATCCCCAATCCGTCGACGGTGGCATCAATACCGTGCTGTTTGGTCCCCGCTTGAACTGGCGCAAGTTTAATCACTTCGTTCCCTTTGGCGAGTTTCTCGTTGGCTTCGCTCATGGCGGCGGTGCGGTCGCCGGTAGCTCGCAATATAGCTTCGCACTGGCGGCGGGCGGCGGTCTGGACATCGTGCTCTGGAAGAATGTTGCCTGGCGCCTCGCCGAAGTCGACTATTTGGGCACCAATTTTGATGGCATCGCCGTCGGTCCCACCGCGCGCCAGAACAGCCTGCGCGTCGGTACTGGCGTCGTGTTGCGTTTCGGTTTCGCCGAACCGCCGCCGCCTCCGAACCATCCGCCCGTCGCGGCCTGCGCGGCGAACCCCGCTTCAGTATTTGCCGGCACGGGCTCCAGCGTGCAGATTCACGTAAATGCCAGCGATCCGGACAACGATTCGCTGACCTTTTCTTATACCGCAACCGGTGGCACCGTCGATGGCACCGGCCCCGACGCACGCTGGTCCTCCTCTGGCCTAGGCGTTGGCACCTACACCGTTAATGCCAAGGTGGACGACGGCAAAGGCGGCACGGCCACCTGCTCCGCGGACATCGCGGTCCAGCCCAAGCCGAATCAGCCTCCCACGATTTCCTGCTCCACCGACCGCAGCCCGATTATGCCTGGCGAGCGCACCGGCATTACCGCCTCGGCCAGCGATCCGGATGGCGATCCGCTGAGCTATAGCTATACGACCACCGGTGGCCAGATTGTCGGCAGCGGACCGCACGTCGAATTCGATTCCACCGGCCTGCAGCCAGGCAGCTACACGGTGAAGTGCTCGGTCAGCGATGGCAAGGGCGGCAACGCCGATGCTTCGACCAACGTCGATGTGCAACAGCCGCCTCCGCCTCCGCAAGCCACGAAGGTCGGCGACTGCGGCTACACCAAGCCCGGAGCGTCGCGCTTCGACAACCTCTGCAAGCGCGTCGGCGACGACGTGGCCCTCCGCCTCAAGAACGATCCCAACGCTAAAGTCGTAATCGTTGGCTTTGCGGATCCCAAGGAACCCAAGCACGCCAAACTCGCCGCCGAACGCGCCGAACTCGCCAAGAAGTATCTCGGCGAAAAGGGCATCGACGCCTCGCGTGTTTCGACGCGTACCGGTGAAGCCGCAGCGGGCCCCGAGAAAGACAACCGCCGCGTGGACTTTATCTTCGTCCCCGAAGGCGCCACCTACTAAAGCGCGGTTAGCGTTTACCTAAGCAGGCTCCGCGGGATTTTCCTCGCGGAGCCTGCTTCATTTGTATCGACGTCTTCGCTCTCATGTGCTCCGGACTTATGCCTCCGCTGCTCAGTTCCGTCTCAAGCATCCGATTTCATCTGCACGCGGAGCCCATCGATTGTTGATCCCAGCCATCATTTCTAATCCCGGTCCCGTGCGGATGCGGCGCGCGCGGTCCGGACTAATGGCGGCGATCGTAGCGATCGGAATCGTTTTCACTTTCGCCCCGGCATCTTCCGCTCAGCGGCAAGATTGGCAATCCATCGGCCCCTCGGGCGGCGACGTGATCTCCCTGGCGGCTTCCGCAGGAACCGTCGTGTACCTCGGCACCGCCGACGGTCACATCGTTGTGTCCTTAGATGTGGGACGACACTGGTCGCTTCGCGGCCGCGTAAGCTCGCGCCAGGATGCCGTAGTGCAAAAGCTGCTGGTAAACACGCAACAGGAAAACGAATTGTTGGCTGCCGTCTGGTTCCAGGACGTGCGCGCGGGCGGCGGCCTCTATCGCAGCAACGACGCCGGGGCCACCTGGACTCTAGCGGGCCTTTCAGGAGAGATGGTCCGCGCCATCGAGCAATCATCCAGCGATCCGCAAGTCTTTGTCGCCGGCACGCGCAGCGGCGTCTTTCGTTCGATCGACAAGGCAGAGTCTTGGCAGAGAATTTCTCCTATTGGTGATCCCGAACTGCGCAACGTCGACTCTGTGGCCATCGATCCACGCGACCCGCAAATTATCTATGCGGGCACCTATCATCTGCCGTGGAAAACCTCCGACGCCGGAAGGACCTGGGTCGCCGTGGCTACCGGCATGATCGACGATTCCGACGTCATGAGCCTGCGCGTCGACGCCACCAGCCCGCTGCGCATTTTTGCCAGCGCCTGCTCCGGCATCTACCGCAGCGAAAATGGCGCCACCGCGTGGACCAAGCTGCAAGGCATCCCATATTCTTCGCGCCGCACGCAAGCCATCGTGCAGGATCCCGCGGACCCACGCACTTTGTTCGCCGCCACCACCGAGGGCTTGTGGCTCACGCACGACGGGGGAGAATCCTGGGCGCGCACCACCCCGCGCGACTGGGTCGTGAACGATGTCGTGCTGATGCCCGCGACCCCGGGAAGTGCGGAAAAATCGCCAAGTCAGATTCTGCTGGGCACCGAAGCACAAGGTATCCTGGTCAGCCTCGACGGCGGCATGACCTTCGCGCCTTACAATAGCGGATTCTCGCATCGCATTACCGCGGCGTTGGTGAGCGACCCACGTGATCCGCAGCACCTGCTGGCCTGGATGCCGGGTTCCCCCGATCCACTGATCGAGAGCCACGATGGCGGCGCGCTCTGGCAGCCGCTCAGGTCCCAGGCCAGGCTCGGGGAAATCTCACGTGTGTTTGCCAGCGACAGCGGATGGTGGGCCGCCGGCCCCCATGGCGCTTTGGTCAACTACGACGCCACCTCGCAGCAATGGGTTCCGTTCCGTTTCGCTGTCGCCGCCATTCGCGCTTCGCGCCGCGCGGCCGCTGCCCCATCGGGGAGCACCGGAGGTGCGTTGCGCAGAACCGCTACGCCGCCCCCATCAACGCTTCGTCGAACTCCAGTCGCGTGGCCTTTCGCTGGCTCTGACATTTCCAGTCTGCGCACCATTGGCGCCAGGGTGCTCGTGGCCACTTCGCAAGGTCTGTGGTCCGGTACGCTGGGAGAGAGAATACTGCGCCAGGTCGTTAAGGACCAGCGCGCCGCACGTGGTCCCGCACCACAAGGACCGCACTTGTGGCTTGCCGCGGGCGGCAAACTCTGGCAATCGGAAGACAACGGAAAATCCTGGCACGTAGAAAGCATTGGCATCACCGCTGAAGAGAACGAGTCGCAACCGCGGCCAGAACTGGGTCCAGAGCCGCGCCTCGCCCTGCGCCCGGCCGTGCTTTGGGTTCATGAACTACCGCAGCCTGTTACGCCGACGATCGCGACCCTGCTGAACGCCCCCGCCACCACCCAGCTCCTCGCGGGAACCACCGGCGGACTGTATCGCCAGACCGGCCACGACGCCTGGCAGTTGGTGCAGAATGGCTTGCCCGCCAGCGAACCCGTTTCGTATTTCTTCGACGACAAATCCTGGGTTCTCGCCACGCGCGCGGGCGGCCTGTACGTCTCGCGCGACGCCGCGCAGACCTGGGAACGCCTGGACAGCGGGTCGGTCGCCGGCCACTTCACCGGCGCGGTGGTGACGCAAGACGGCCACATCATCGCGGCCTCTCTGACCGAGGGCTTACTACGCTATTCATCCGCTCTTTCGTCTGCTGTGCTGCCCTGACATCTTTCTTGACTCATGCTTACTCATTTGCTATGTTCCGCAAAGATTAGGGGCGGTGAACGTTCCGCCTATGGCAAGACCTATATCCCACTCGCGCCAGTCGTCTCAGCTACCCACGCCCCAGGTGCGGCTTCGTCTCCTGCGTCTACGCTTTGCCGCCCCTCGAAGCCCAGTGCAGACCCAAGCCGGCACAGGAGGAGGCAACCGGATGGTCCAAGCATCCCGAAATGGACCGCACAGACGCAGAATTGGTAACTGTCACAAAACATGACACATTCCTTGCATTTGGTCGTCTAGAGGCGGGCCGCCGTCCCGAATTGGCTTATTGCCTACTGAGGTAAATTTGTAAAGTAGATAAATTTCCAGCAAATACGCGTTTCCGTTTTGGAACTCAAGATGCAAGATGCCACCTCATCCATCTGCACCCAGCAGCGGAAGGAGCTTCTCCCATGACCGACGAAGCAGCAACGCCTTTTCCAGGTTCGCGCACGGCCACCGCCATCCTTGAGTCGCCGCAAGGCCACCCGACTTCCCGCGAGCTTTCGCGTCGCGAAGTGATCGCCATGAACCTGCTCATCGTCGACGACGAACAGTTCATTCGGGAAATGTGCAGTGAGGTTGGGCAGGGCCTCGGCATGAGGACTACGGCGGTAGCCACCGCCGAAGAAGCTGCGGAATTGCTCGAGTACTCCCCCATCGACATCCTGCTTACCGATCTGCAATTGCCCGGGGCCAGCGGTCTGGCATTGCTCAAGAAAGTCCGCGACCTTTACCCGGAAATGGCCCTCATGGTTCTGACGCAGTTCGGCACCATCGACTCCGCCGTGGAGGTCACCCGCCTGGGAGCCGCCGACTACGTCACCAAACCGTTCCGTCTCGAGGAGCTAAAATCCCGCCTGCTGCGCGCCGCCCACAGCGTTGACCTGCAGCGCGAGAATCGTCTGCTGCGCGAACAGTTGCGCACCCGCCCCGGTTTTGGCGGCCTCATCGGCCTCTCTCCCAAAATGGAGAGCGTCTACAAGGTTATCGGCAAGGTCAGCCAGCACGACTATCCCGTCCTCGTGCTCGGCGAAAGCGGCACCGGCAAAGAGCTCGTGGCCCGCAGCGTGCATTTTTCGAGCCCGCGCAAAGAGCGCCCGTTTGTCCCCGTCGATTGTTCCTCGCTAACTCCCACGCTCATCGAGTCGGAGCTTTTCGGTTACGTGAAAGGCGCTTTCACCGGCGCGCTGCAGTCCAAGCAAGGTTTGCTGGAGTCCGCTCAGGGCGGCACCCTGTTCCTCGACGAAATCGGCGATATGCCCATCGACATGCAAGCCAAGCTCCTGCGCGCTTTGCAGGAACACGAAATCAAACCCGTCGGCTCCACGGAACGCAAACGCATCAACGTGCGCATCATCGCCGCCACCAACCGCGACCTCGAAGCCGCCATCCGCAGCGGCGCATTCCGCCAGGATCTGTACTTCCGGCTCAACGTTGTTCAAATCAAACTCCCGCCGCTGCGCGACCGCAAGAACGATGTGCCCTTGCTGGTCACTTCCTTTCTCGAAAAGCTTTCCCCGCCCGATGCTCCCCCGCGCACCATCTCCGAAGACGCCATGCTCCGCCTCATGGCTTACGATTGGCCCGGCAACGTGCGCGAACTCGAAAACGCCGTGGCCCGCGCCGTGGCCCTCGGCTCGGGTCCGATCGTGCACGTTGGCGATCTCCCCTCCAACCTGCAATATCCGACCAGTGAACGAACCCCGGAACGCGATGAACTGTTGCCGCTCGAAGAGCTCGAGCGCCGCGCCATTATCCGTATGTTGCGCGAAACCAAAGGCGACAAGCTCGCCGCCGCCCGCCTTCTCGGCATCGGAAAAACGACGCTCTATCGCAAGCTCAAGCAGTACCACATGGAGCATCCGCCCGAAGAGCATCGCAGCGCCCACGCCGGCTAACTCGGAACCGCGCACAAAATAGAACCGTCTTCTCGACGCGCACCTGGCACGGCGGGCCATCCCCGTAGCTGTCTCTAAGGCTTTCCACTCCGCTCGCCTCCCTCCGGCAAAAGAATCCTCTAACAGGCTTTCTCGACGAGGCCCCTGGTTCACTCTGGGAAGCCGTGCAGAAGCCGTCTCGACATGGGATGGGTCGCTCGCTTCGCCGGTTCTTATAACTAGCTGATTCTGCTGGCGAAAGCTCTTCTTGTTCGGTTGGATACAACGGTGCAAGAGAGTCTTTGGTCATCGGGCTTGGCGCGCGCGGAAACGAGATGGCCTCTCGCGCGGCGGTTGGCCGATCGCCATGAGAGTGAAGCGGACCGTGAAACCCTGGAGAAAAAAATTAGAAGCGCCAGCTGCAAATCGCGGCGTGGCGCGCGCCGCCCTCGATGGCGCCACGCGGCTCGAAATCGCCGCGGAAGCCTTGCGCGAACTGCGCGCCGAGGAATCCGCGGATCGTATCGCCATCTGGCTCGCGAATGACGCCGCGGAACACCCTGCTTCAACGATGTCCTCGGCCGCTACGACCTCGGGCGAAACGCATCCGTCCAATACCCCCGTCGAAGCACCGTGGCGCGGCGTGGTGTGGGATCGCGAAAGCGAAAGCACTCCCGCGGAGTGGGAACACCTTTCGAGCGAAGCG
>JBEKVU010000137.1:0-9132 GCA_049513775.1 Candidatus Acidiferrum sp. | reverse complement strand
ATACGCCGCGCCTGTCGCCAAATCCTTAAACTCCTCCATCCTCCCGCTAGGCCACTCCACCACCGCGCGCTCAATCCTGTCTCTCCGCCCCACCCCGAACGTCACCGGCAACTCCGATTGCGACAAATAACTCGATCCCCCGCGCACCATCCGCGATTGCATGACCCCGCCATGAAAAATCCGCACCACCGCGCCAATCCCATCGGCATTTGATTTCTTCCCCACCAACCGAAACCGCACCGATCGATTCCCGCTCGCCACATCATTCCGAAACAAATACGCGGGACCATGATTCGTGGTCATCAACAAATCCAAATCTCCATCGCGATCAAAATCGCCGTAAGCCAACCCCCGCCCTACCTTCGGCGCCATAAAATCTCCGCCAACTTCCCCAGCCACGTCGCGAAATGTCCCCGCCCCAGCGTTCAAAAAAAGTTGCGGCGCTTGCGCATACCCCACATTGCCGCGAATACTCCGCACCGTGTCGTCGATATGCCCATTCACCACCGCCAAATCCAAAGCCCCATCCAAATCCACATCCAAAAACGCGCATCCAAATCCCAAGGTATTCTGCGAAGCCAGCCCCACCCCCGCCGCGGTAGAAACATCGTCGTAAACCCCGGCCTTCACGCTGCGATACAAACCAATCATCTCGTTATCAAAATTCGTAATCGCCACTCCCGGTCGGCCCGATCCATCAAAATCCCCAGTATCCACACCCATTCCAGCCCGCGCTTTGCCATCCGCGCTGAATGCCAACCCAGCCTCCACGGCCACATCCTTGAACTTTCCATTGCGCAAATTCTTATAAAGTTTGTTCGGCTGGGTATCATTTGCTACCAGCACATCCGGCCAGCCATCCGCATCGTAATCAAACATCGCAGCGCCCAGCGATTTCGAGCTGCTGTCAAATATCCCGCTCTTCGCCGTCACATCCTCAAACGTTCCGTCTCCACGATTGTGAAACAGCCAGCAAGTATCCCCGCGATACGCTTCCGGTGTGCAATACGATTTGTGCACGCCATCCAAACTGCAAAACACGTCGTGCTCCGCCGACCACCGTACGTAGTTGCAAACAAACAGATCCAGCAACCCGTCACGATCGTAGTCAATCCACAGCGCCGAAGTGCTAAATCCCATGTGCCCAAGTAATCCACCGGTTTTCGTCGCTTCGACAAAGGTTCCGTTGCCGGCATTCCGAAACAATCGGCTCTGTCCCACGCAACTCACAAAAATGTCCGGAAACCCATCGTTGTTGTAATCACCCACCGCGACGCCCATGCCATACATTTCCAAATCAAGCCCGGCGGCGCGCGTCACGTCGGTGAACGTCCCATTCCGATTATTCCGGTAAAGCTTCAGCGCCGTAGCCGCGCGTTTGTGCCCCTCCCAATCCATTCCATTAATCAATAGAATGTCCTGCCACCCATCGCGGTCGTAATCCAGAAACGCACACCCCGACCCCAGCGTTTCCGGCAGCAACTTCCCGCCATACGCCCCACTGTTATGTTGAAAGTGAATCCCCGCCGCGTTCGTAACATCCGTAAAACGAAATCCCAGCCCGCCGTCGTAGCGGCCGCCTTCTGCGGCGGTCGCTTTCACGCCCGGCGGCAACCCTACATCCGTTCGCAAAATCCGCAAACCCAATCCCGCAAAACCCGCACCCCGTAAAAACTCCCGCCGCTTCACGGCAAATTCACCAATCCATGACGAATCGCATACACCACCAACTCCGCCGCCTTATGAATCCCCAACGCATCCATGATGTTCGCGCGATGCACCGCCACGGTGTTCGCGCTCAATTTCAATTCCGCGGCAATCTCTTTATTCGACTTTCCATCCACGATATGTTGCAGAATTTCCAGCTCCCGCGGCGTCAATCCTCCCGCCCGTTCGCCCTTCAGCGACGAGGGCTTCGAAACCTGCGGGTCAAGCACCACTTTCCCTTCCGCCACGCTCCGCACCGCTTTCACCAAATCCAAATCCAGCGCGTTCTTCAAAATATATCCGCGCGCCCCGGCATCCATCGCTTGCCGCACCAGCGTTTCCTCCGCGTGCATGCTCAGCATCAAAACGCGTGCCGTCGGCAACGCGCCGCGGATGCGCCGCGTCGCTTCAATCCCACTGAACTCCGGCAACGCGCAATCCATCACCGTCACGTCCGGCCGCAGATCGATCGCCAAGCGCACCGCCTCTTCGCCGTCGCTGGCTTCACCCACCACTTTGATCTCCGCGTCGTCTTCCAGCATGCGCCGGAACCCGCGCCGCACCAGCGCATGATCGTCCACCAGTAGAACCGAAATCTTAGCCAACCTGGGCCTCCACTCTTTCTCTTGGAATGTCGATGCGCACCAACGTTCCGCCGCCGGCCACCGCCAAAATCGTCAGCTTCCCGCCAATCAATTCCGCGCGTTCCCGCATCGCCACAAGTCCGATTCCGCGCTGCAACGTGTTACGCACAAATCCTTTGCCGTGGTCTTCTACTTCGACGCGCAGCTCGTTCTCCAGAAAGTCCAGCCGCACCCACGCCTCTTTCGCTTCGGCGTGCCGCACCACATTATTCAGCGCTTCCTGCACGATCCGGTAAATATGCACGCCGGCAGCCGTCTCAACCGCAAAATGCATTCCCGCTCCTTCTTCACTCTCTTTTATTCCCGCGCCCACTGACTTGTCGCCGCCCTGTTCTTTGATATCGTTCTTCTCGTAAGGACTTTTTTCGTAATGAATGGCAACTCCCGTTTGCCGCTCCACGGTCGGAATATACCAATCCAACGTGCTCTCCAGTCCTTGTTCTTCCAGCAGCACCGGATGCAGCGCCTGCGACAAACTACGAATGCTATCTAACGTAGACTGCGCCACCTCCCGCACTTCCTGCAAATCCCCGCGCAGCGCCGAGCCTTCCGGCGCCGATTTTCCTGCGCGCGACAGCATCGCGCCAATCGCCGTCAGCACTTGTCCAAATTCATCGTGCAGCTCGCGCGAAATATGCCGCAGCGTTGATTCCTGCGCGGCAATTAATTTCTGCGCCAGCTCGCTGCGTTGCGCGGAAAGCTCCTCCATCCGCGCAAACAGCCGCCGATTCGTCTGAATCAAATACAAGCTGGTCAGCACAATGGCCACCAGCGTCGCCACCAGAAAAACATAAAGCTGCCGCTGCACGCCATCGTAGATATCCGCAATGCGCGCCGCCGCCGCTTGCTCGCCTTCATTATTCTGCACCAGCAATCGTGACACCGCCGTGCCCAGCGCCTCCTGCCGCGCCTGCAGCGACAAACGAATCTGCTCTCTCGCCTCATCGTCGCGTCCTTCTCTCGCCGCCAAAAACATGCGGTTCACCGCATCCCAGAATTGCGCCACCGAGGAACTCAAATATTGTTGCTGCTCCGGCGTGCGGCTGGCGCCGGCAAATTGCTGTTCTAGTTCGAGCCCGGCACCCAAATCCTCGTGAATACGGTCGAATTGCGCGGACCAGGCGATCAGCGGATACGGTTCCCCCGCGTCCAGCATGTCCCGCATTGCCAAGCCAATCAAATTCAAATCATTTTGCACGCGCAGAAGCTGCAGCGAGTCCTTGCGGTTGCGCTCCACCAAATCGCTCTGCAGCCGCCGCAGCCCGGACAGTTGCACACTGATGTAAAAGGCATAGGCCAGCACCGCCGCCAGGGTGATAACCAGCCCCAGCAAAAGGATTTTAGTTGGCGAGCGCTGCAACGATGATGTGGCTTCCACGGAGAAGAGAGTACATCACGTACGAAGTTCGCGGCGCAACCGGCTCGCTCACGGGTGGATCTCTCGCCGCAGGATGTATACCAGAACAATCATAGTGAGGACGTTGGCCAGCGGCACCAGCAAGCCGATGCGCAGGCTGCCCGTTTGTTTCGAGACGAAGCCGACCATCCAGGGGGCGAATGCGCCGCCCAGCGAGGCCAGCGCGAACATCACACCGCCAACCTTTCGCGCGCGTTCGCCATACCAATGCGAAAGCCACGCTACATAGATTGGGTAGATGCACGCCAGGCCGAGCCCCGCGGTGGCCACACCAACATCGAGCACGGGAATGGTGGAAGCTCTTTGAATCACCAGCATGCCGCAGGCGGCCAAGCCGAGCGCCATCAGCGCGAGGTTGTTTTCGCGCACCTTGCGCAACACGAGGGGTGCGAGTCCGCGGCCGACCAGCAAGCCGCCGTAGAAAAATGTCGGCGCGAAAGGATAGCTGGTGCCAATGCCGTTGGCGATGCGTTTCGCCAACGCGGCCACCCATCCTCCGGTAGCGGTTTCCGCACCGACGTAAATGAAAAATAACGCGGCCAGAATAACGCCGACGTGCGGAATCTTGCGATACGGTTCATCGTCCGCGCAGGTAAAGTCTTCGGCCGCACCGCTCTTACGATCCCACGGCGCCAGAAACAGCGCGACAGAAATGGCGCAGCCCGCGACGGTAATCATCCAAAGGAACAACGAGAGGTGGTGACCCCGCAGGGCGAAGCTCACCAGCACGGGGCATGCCACCGCGCCAATCCCCCAGGTGAAGTTCACCAGGCTGACCGCTGCGGCGCGCCGCGCACCACCCGTCTCTGCAATATACAGGTTGGTTCCCGGCGTGAGCATGCCGTAACCAAAACCAAACACAAAGGTGGCCAGCAGTGCGGCGAACAGATTATGAGAAATCAATCCGGCGACGCCGAGACCGAGCATGGCGTAGCCGAGACCAATCGGCAGGCGATATCCGCGCCGCGCAATTAGAGCGGAAGAAAGAATCGTTCCCAGCCAGGAGCCGACAAACTGTGCGGGAAAGAAAACGCCGGCCTGACTGTCGTTGAGTCCCCAGCGGCCGATGAGTACGGGCAGGATCGGGCCGAGGATTACCGTGACTACGCCGTTGACGGCGAACCCCACGAAAAGCAGGGTGGTAATGTTGCGAGTTTTTTGTGCGTCGGATTCGGCGCCGGAGTTTTTGTTCGAGCTGGAACTATCGTTCGAGCCGGAATTTAACGTTGCATGCGGCGCATTGCGCGAACTGGCGGGCGAGGTCTCTTGCGAGGTGGTTGCGGTGATTGCGACGGCCCTGATTTCCGGATCGGTCATGTA
Source organism: Candidatus Acidiferrum sp. (assembly GCA_049513775.1). Lineage (GTDB taxonomy): Bacteria > Acidobacteriota > Terriglobia > Acidiferrales > UBA7541 > Acidiferrum. The sequence continues at coordinate 4,044 of JBEKVU010000137.1, read as the reverse complement.
CGAGTCAGTTTCGCGGCGCGCGCAGCGTCCAAAAGTTTCTTCGCGTGGCCGGGAATATCGCCGTGGCCAAAAACGGCGCTTCCAGCCACCAGAAGTTCCGCGCCGGCGCGCACCACCTCGGCTACGGTGTCCATCGCCACGCCGCCATCGACTTCGATGCGGAAATTCAGGCTGTGTTTTTCGCGAAGTTGTACCAGCGTTTCCATTTTGTCCAGCGCGTTGGGGATGAATTTTTGTCCGCCGAATCCTGGATTCACGCTCATCACCAGCACGTGGTGCACGATATCGAGAACCTCGTCGAGCATGTGTACGGGCGTTGCAGGATTGATCACCACGCCGGGCCGGCAGCCGTGATGTTCGATGAGGTGCAGCGTACGGTCGAGATGGATGCACGCTTCCTGATGCACGGAAATCCAATTCGCGCCGGCTTCCGCGAACGCGGGGATCAAATCGTCAGGGCTTTCGATCATTAGATGGCAATCAAATACCGCGTCCGGCAACGCTTTGCGCAGCGCCGCGATGACGGGAGGGCCAAAGGTAATATTGGGGACGAAATGGCCATCCATTACGTCCAGGTGCAGGACCGTGGCGCCGCCTTGGAGCGCCAAGCGCGATTCCGCGGCCAGTTGCGAAAAATCGCAGGCCAGCACCGACGGCGCGAGTTCGATGGTTCCTACTGGTGAGGAGCCGGTGTTTTTGGTATCCGCCATAATTATTTCTCTCTCACGTTTGCGCGGGCGCGAAAAGGAAGCGCCTCGCTCCAGGCTTTATTGATTCTCCTGTGACTGTTTCGTTGCAAATTCTTTTGGTCGTGATGGCCGAGATTTGCCGGTCATTGGTTCGCACCTGCGTGGCCGACGGCTCCGGTCGATGCGGAAACACTCTGGTAAGGTACCGTGCAACGTTTTGCGCTGCTCTCGCGCGCCAGCTCGAGCACTTGCATCACGTTAAGGGCTGCTTGTGGCGTCACAGCGATTGGTGCTTTGCCGAGCAAGGCATCGCGGAGATTCGCGTAGAAATCGCGGTAATCGACAGGCGCCCCGGGAAGGCGTTGGGTTTTGAAGCCGTCGCCCTCGGGCGTGGTCAGCACGCCCCAATTTTCTTCCGGTTCCGCGCCCCATGGGCCGGTCGCGGGGATGCGATCGAAGCGCAGATTTAGTTCCGTGGGATCGAAGGATTGTTTGATGAATGTACCGAGCGCGCCCTGCACAACAAAGCGCGGGCGTGTGGCGGCGGCCAAAATGCTGGAGCTGAGCGTGGCGCGCAGTTTGTTGGGATAGTGCAGCACCACGTCGAAGGAATCGTCCGCGACGGCTTGTGCGCGCACGATACGGATGTCCGCGGTGATCGATTCCGGCTCGCCGAAAAGCGTGATGGCGTGATCCACAAGGTGCGGACCGATATCAAACCAGATGCCGTTGCCGGGGCCGACTTGTTCGCGCCACACGCCGACTTTCAGATTGGGGCGGTAGCGATCATAGTGGGTCTCAAAGTTGACGATGCGGCCGAGCGTGCCGTCCGCGACGATTTTGCGGATGGCGGCGAAGTCGCCGTCGTAGCGGCGATTCTGGTACACGGTGACGGTGCGCTTTTGTGCGGCAGCCAACTGCACGAGTTCGACACCTTCGGCAATGCTGGTGGCGAAAGGCTTGTCCACGAGAACGTCGCGGCCGGCGAGCAGGGCGCGGCGGGCAAAGTCATAGTGGGTGTGATTGGGACTCGCGAGAACGATCAAACGGATTTCCGGAATGGCGAGAAGTTCCTCGAAGCTGCGTACGATACGCACCCCAGGATAGGCCTCGGCGGCCTGGTCGCCGGTGCGCTGCACAATGGCGGCAAGATGCAGGCCGGGAACGCGAGTGATGACCGGCGCGTGAAACGCACGGCCGGCGAGACCGAAGCCCACCAATCCTACTTCAATCGGTGCGGCGGCGACCTCTCCGGCGGAGATGGGACCCGTCTCGGTCATGAACTTAGTGGGCGCCCTTGGCGGGGGCGTTGGGGATGATGAATTTTTCCATGGCGTTGGCGAAGCCCTCGTCTTCGCTCGAAGTGGTGACGTACGTGGCGGACTGCTGCACCTCGGGGCTGGCCTGGCCCATGGCGATGCTGACGCCGCCTTTGACGAACATGAGCACGTCGTTGGGCATGTCGCCGATGGTGGCGATTTCGGAGGTGGGAATTTTCAATATATCCGCGAAGGCCAGAACGACTTCGCCTTTATTGGCTTTTGGCGAGGTGACGTCCAGATAGTAGGGTTGCGAGCGGGCGGCGGAAGCTTGGTCGCCGCAAGCGGCTTGCACATCTTTTTCGCATTTGGCGACGAGTTCGAGGTCGTCACTACAGCCGACGATTTTGGCGACCCGCCCGGTGATCGAGTGAATGTCTTTGGTGACGATAGGAGCAAATTTCACGGTCCACTGTTCGCGGGCTACGTGGGGAGCATTGACGTCGCGCACGAACCATTCCTTATCCGTATACATCCAGGCGTCCATTTTGTGATCGAGGATCAGTTGCAGGGCTTTTTCCACCACCTCTGTGGGAAGAAAATTTTCGCGGACCACGGTTTTTAGATCCGGCTTGATGAGTACGCCGCCGTTGAAGGCCGCGACGGGCTGGGAAATTTTCAACGGATCGATGAGCATGGCCATACCCATCGGCGGGCGGCCGCTGGTGATGGCGAAACGCACGCCGGCGTCCTCCATTTTATGAATGGAATCGATGGCGCGCTGGGTGAGGATTTTTTCCTTGGAGACGAGCGTGCCGTCGACGTCGGCGATGACGAGTCTGATGGTGTGAGCGGGCATTATTTTCCTCCGATAAAGTTGCGGTGCTGGCGATTCTGCTTGGCCCGAAAAATAGATGGCCCGGGGAAAAGCGGATCCCTCGTTGCGCTGCCCTCAAAAAGCGGGGCGAGGGGAATGACGATGCTTGCGGCGTTCCTGCCGATGGGCGAGCTCCCTCGGGCATGAATCATGTCATTGTTCCTGATAATTCCAAAGGAGGCCGCCGTCGACAAAGAGGGTGGTGCCGGTGGCGTAGTTAGAGTCGTCAGAGGCGAGGAAGGAGGCGAATCCTCCGACGTCGCCAACGTTGCCGAGACGCTTGAGGGGAATGTTGTCCAGCAGTTCGTTTAGCTTGACGGGATCGTTCAGGAGATTTTTGTTGATGGGCGTTTCGATAGCGCCAGGAGCGATGGAATTGATGGTGATGCCGAGCGGGGCGAGCTCGATGCTGAGGTCGCGCGTGAGCATTTTGATGGCGCCTTTGCTGGCGCAATAGGTGGCGAAGTGCGGGAAGGGAAGCTCTTCGTGGACGCTGCTGATATTGATAATTTTTCCGCCGGTCTTGGCTGCCATGTGGTGCTTGACGAAAGCCTGGGTGATGAAGAAGAGGCCTTTCAGATTTACGTTAAGCACGAAGTCGTAATCTTTTTCGGTGACGTCCCAGAATTCGGCGCGTTTTTCGACGCCGGCGTTGTTGACGAGGACGTCGACGCGGCCGAGCTGTCTTTCCGTTTCGGCGATGAAGCGTTCACCATCGGGAATTTTGGAAACGTCGCACTGAACGGCGATGGCGGTGCCGCCGTGCGATTTAAGATCGTCAACAATTTTCTGCGTGCCTGCCTGATCGGAAAGATAACAGATGGAAACGGCGGCGCCGTCGGCGATGAACCGCTGGGCGATGCCGAGTCCGATGCCCTGATTGCCGCCGGTGATGGCCGCTACTTTTCCTGCGAGTCGTCCACTCATGTGTGACCTCCGGAGGTTAGATGAACGGTGCCGCGCGCTGGCAATGGAAAACTTAGAGAGCCGGGGCGCAAATGCGCTACGAGAGTATATACGGGAGAGGGGCGGAGGTGTTGAACGGAGGATGAGTGAGAGGGGGCCCGGTGGCGTTTTTCGGAAGTGTTCATTCTAGTGGGCTTATGAGGGGGAGTGGTGTAAGTGTTGATTCTGCTTGGGTTGCGGGGGAGATGGAAGGGCGAGGTAATGAGGCGGTGAAGTGACGCGGTGAGATCAGACCGCGATTTCTTGCGAGCGA
>JBEKVU010000136.1:0-11142 GCA_049513775.1 Candidatus Acidiferrum sp. | reverse complement strand
CGCTCGAAGCGATTCTTCTGATTGTGGGCGTCGGCAAAAATCGGCACGTACGAAGATTGATAGAGCGAGTTTTCGATGCCGCGCAGGATGGGGGTGCAGTAAGGATCGGTGATGTCGAAAAACATCACGCCAATGCTGTGGCTGCGTTTGCTGCGCAAGAAGCGCGCCATGGCGTTGGGCCGGTAGCCGAGCTTTTTTGCGGCGTCTTCGATGCGCTTTTTTGTGGCCGGGGCGATATAGCGGGCAAGCGGGGCGTTATTGAGCACGATGGACACGGTGGCGGAGGAAAAGCCGCTGGCCGTGGCCACGTCGCGCATGGTGACGGTGGGACTGGCTCCGCGTTCGCGCTTCAAAGGTAGGTCTCCCGTGGGCACCATCATCCTTCCTGGGCGGCGAGCAATGCAAGGCTGCGCGTGTCCGGAACACTTCAGCGCTAGAAGCTCTTCGGCAGCTGCGAGGAATCACTCCTCGGGCGGCAATTCAAAAGACAGTGGATTACGGAACCAGTTTGTTTTCCAGATGCCGAAGGCAATTCCAGCAGCCATCCAAATGGAACCTACAATGATTGCGGGTTTGCTGAGATTTAACCAAAGTCCCAGGCAAATAATAAAACCGAGGGCCGGCGGAATCAGAAAGCCAAGTTTCTTCCGCTCGGAACGGACGAAATAGCGCAATAGCGCTGCCACGTTTACACCCATGAAGGCGATCAACGCCCCGAAATTGAGCATCTCTGCGCCGAGGCCGTACGCCTCGCCACCATTCAGTATTTTCACAAACGTTGACCAAGACAGGCCGTTGGTTCCAAGGGAATAGGTTTTGAAGCCGGCCACAATTTCGAGGACAAAGGCGCCAAGAAGAGCGACGGCACCTACGACAAAAACATTGTTTCGCGGAACGCGATGTTTTTCGTCGACGGCGCCAAAGAAAGATTTCGGTAGCGCGTTGCTGCGGCCCATACCATACAAAAGGCGCGCGGCTCCGATTTGTGCGCCGAGGCCAGAGCCGAAATTCGCCAAGAGAAGAGTGAAACCGACGACCGGGAAAAGCGGGCTCCACGCGCGTCCGGCCACGTAAGAATAGGCGGTGTTCACGTCCGGGAACGGTTCAGAAGCCGGCCAGATGAGTTGCGCGACGTACACTTCAATCGCGGAGAGCACTCCGATTACCACGCACGTCAGGACGGTGGCGTACAAAATATTCCTGCGTGGGTTCTCCGCTTCTTCCGACAAGGTCGAGATGCCATCAAACCCGATGTAGGTAAGCACGGCAATCGAGGTGCAGCCGAACAGCCCGGAGGCCGTAAATGTGGCTGGATCGTAAAATGGGCGGGTAAAATACTCGGCGGTATGGTGCGTCCCGAAGATATAGCGGGCGGCGGCGACGAAAATACCGACGACAACCATGCCCATGAGGACGGCCATGCCCGCGTTGATGCGCGAGGACGTCTTAATGCCGCGAATATTTAGCAGCGTAAAAACCACGGCGAAAAAGATCTTCCATATCCAAGGGGCGACACCGGGAGCGAACTGCGCGGCTTGGCCGGCGCACCAAACCGTGCAGATCAGCGGATTGAGCATGTAGTCCATGACCATGCTCCAACCGGTGATAAATCCGACGGTGGGATTGATTTCTTGCGCGACATAGGTGAACGCGGATCCCGCGCTCGGATAGGCGCGCGCCATCCGGCCGTAACTGATGCCGGTAAACAGCATGGCCACCATCGCAATCAGTATCGCCGTGACGACATGGCCGCGGCCACGGTCGCTCAACACCCCGAAAACGGACATCGGCGCGACCGGCTGGATCACGATCACGCCGTAGAGAATCAAATCGAATAGCGTCAGACTGCGCCGAAGGCGGGGAGCGGCGACCGAAGAGGGTGGGCTGCTGTCGGTGGTCAAGCGGGTCCTCCGGCATTTCTGGCGAGCGGCGCGCCGCTATTTCTGGCTGACCTCCCGGCCGCCGACGATGCTTTTGTGCGCGCCGTGATTTTTGTCGCGTCGGCGGAATTTCCCAGGACTACGGCGCGCGTTAGGTTCTTCGGAGCGTCTGGGTCGAGGCCTTTGCGCAGGCCCACGGCGGTGCCCAGAAGATGCGCGGGAATAGCCGCGAGCGCGAAACGTGCGAACTCCGGGCCGCTGAGATTCAGCTCTACCAGCAGGTCGCTGTGAGCCTGGAGTTCGGTGGTCGCGCGATTCACAACCACCAGATTCACGGCGTCCAGCGCTTTCAGCTCGCGGACGAGCAGAGTTTCTTCGGCTTCGGCGGCATCGGAGATAAAAAATGTAATCAACGTATCTGGCCCGGCGATCGAGCGCGGGCCGTGCCGGAATTCCAACGTGTGGTAAGCCTGCGCATAGGAAGCGGACATCTCCGTGACCTTCAACGCGGCCTCCTGCGCCAGCCAATAATGCGCGCCTTGTCCTAGAAAAACGAAGTCCGCGAAACGCCGTTGGCTTGCGAACTTGCGGATTCTATCAGCATTCGCATCCAGCCACGGCTCGGCCGCTTGCGGAAGCTGGTCGAGTGCGGCGGACAACGCGTTGTCACTCCGCAACCGCGCGCCCAGGCGCTGGAAGGATAACAGCATGGAAGTAAAGGAGCGTGTCATCACCGTGCTTTTTTCGTCGGCCCACGGGAGCGTGAAGGTTCGCGTGCACAGCGCTTCGAACGGCGACGCCGCGTTGCAGGTGACGCCCAAGGAACGGATGTTGCTGTGCCGCTGCAAAATCTCCGCGGCGCGGATGACCTCGGTGGTTTCGCCAGAGCGTGAGACAAACACCACCTGCGTGGCTCGACTGGCGCGTAATAGCTCTTCGGGCGCGAACAAAAATTCGGACGCGGGCACAACCGCGCACCGCAAAGAAAAGTTGCGCGACCAGATGGCGCTGACGAGTTGCGACAAGTAATAGCTCGAGCCGCAAGCCACGAAGAGCCATGGCTCGTTCGCCGTGAATTGCGTGGCGAGACGATCGATGGTGCCTTCGCTGGCGAGGTTGGCGTCCGTCTCCGCCCACATCGCAGGTTGGGAGAGAATTTCGCGAAGGGTGTGCTGCCCCGGCACGAGGCGCGCCGCCGCCCGAGATTTAGGTTGGCGCGATTTTGGGTAAGGCTTGCGGCTGGGTGTTTTCACGATCGACTCCGAAGGCGGAAGTTACGGTGCAAACTGGAGATACCTGGGGCCAGGCCCGGCCCCCAGCAAATCCAAGGGTGCGCGATGTGCTTATTGAATCGTTTCAATAGCGCTATTTTGCTTTACCAGGGCGCAGCGGCGCAAGCCCCATTTTCGCCTCCGCCATTCCGCGGGCGTGGCGGATTTTTCCCGCCGGATGGATTTGTGGCTCTCTCGCCCTTCGCGATCGCGGCTCCTGTTCCTTCGTACAGTGGTGCCTTATCGAGAACCCACGTACCCTTATGGGGCGCAACGCAAACAGACAATGCGTAGTCTAAGTAGGTAGGCGCCCAGCCTTAACCCCGAGTGACCCCTTATGGGCGGACTTACAGCTATTTCCGGAAAGCAACGCAGCGCGACAAATGTCGTGCTGTCAAACGTGGCGGCTTTTCTACTCTTGTTGCTCGCCGCGTATTCTTCACGACGCATTCTGATCACTCCTGATGCGATCCTCCAAGGTTACCTGCAGGCGATCACTGGACTTCTGTCTTTTATTTTCGCGGCTGTGACGTTGGTGCGGTTTCAGGGGACGCAAGACCGCATTTCCCTGATTCTTGGAGCAGGCTTCCTGCTTTCCGGGACGGTCTTGATGGCTTCCAGCGTTTTGTTTTTTCAACTGACGCCGAATTCTCCGGTGCCGTTCCGTTGGGCTCCGCTGGCTTGGTGGGTCAGCCGCATGGTGCTGGCTTTGTTGTTCGTGGTCGCGCTGGTGGTCGAGCATTTTCTGCCCCGCTCGCGGCATCCGCGGCAGGAAATTGCCGGGGCATTGCTCACCGTTGTGGGCATGACGTACTTGATCACCGCGGCACTGCGCCGCATGCCGTCAGAAGTTTCTCCGCACCCGGGAGCCTTCTTCCCGGGCACCCAGCAGTTGCTGCCCGCGGCGCTCTTCATTGTGGCGTTGATCTGGTATCGCCGCAGGCTGGATCTTGAGCACACGGCCTTCGATAATGCCATTTACAGCGCGGCGTGGATGAACGTGGCGGCACAGCTCGCGGCGTCTCAATCAGAAAGATTGCTGGACGCGCCTTTCGTGCTGGCGCAGGTTTTTACGGTGATGAGTTATACGATCGCGGTGGGCGGAGCCTTACTGGACAACGCGCGGCTCTTCGAGCAGGTGCGGCACTTGGCGGTAAGTGATCCGCTGACTGGCCTGGCTAACTATCGCCGCTTGCTGGACGTGCTTGAAAGCGAGACGGAGCGGACCAATCGTAACAATCGTCCTTTTGCGGTTCTGCTGCTCGATCTGGACGGACTTAAAGGCATCAACGATACCTACGGCCATTTGGTGGGCAGCCGGGCCATCACGCGGCTCGGAGATATTTTGCGCATTCATTGCCGCGCGGTGGACACCGCAGCGCGCTACGGTGGCGACGAATTCGCGCTGGTGCTGCCGGAAACGGAAGAAGTTGACGCGCGGCTGGTGGCCGATCGCATTCGCGCGGTAATGGCTGAGGATCTCGAGACGCCGCCGCTATCGGCCAGCATCGGCATTTCGATTTACCGTGGAGGTGGAGAGCGCATCGAGAAATTGCTGTCGGTGGCGGACCAGCACTTGTACGCGGAAAAAGCCCGGCGCGCCAAGAAAATCAGCGCCATTTCCTCTGCGACGCGGCGGCGCGCGCCGAAGGCTTAGACTTCAAGCTCTTAGTACACCGCGCGGCACTGCACGGTTTCCTTGCTGGCCAACGAGAATCGTGCTTCCCTGCCGGCGTCTCCCAGAATTTGGCCGGCGGCGTATTCGCCCATCGCTGGCCCGTGCTTGAAGCCATGGCCGGAGCCGCCCCCGACCAGCCACACGTTGTCGAGCGCCGGATGGCGGTCGACGAGGAAATCGCCGCTGGAACTATTCTCGTACTGGCAGACGCGGGACTCGACGATCGGAGCGTCGCGCATGGCGGGAAAGCGGCGCGCCACGTAACGCCGGGCTTGCTCGGCCGCTTCCGCGGAAGCAAAGCGCGATTGGGTGTCCGGGTCGACGGGCTCGCCATGCTGATCGAAGGCAATCTTCAGGCCGCGCGATTCAATATCCGGCATGCCGTAGACCAAGTCCTCCTGGAACAACCAGGTGGGCAACGCCGGCGCTGCAAACCGCGAGTCGCCAGCAGGTGTGGCGAAGAAAAAAACTTCCTGGCGCGTGGGGAAAATGCGCGATCCCAAAACTTCGGGAAAAAGCTTGCCGAGCCATGGGCCACAGGCAAAGATTTTTTTTGCGGCCACAATGGTGTCACCCGAGGTGGTCGTGATTCCCGCTTCAGCCGCAGAGGCCTCGGGACTTGCGACTTGCGCGCGGCGATATTCCACTCCTTGCCGCAAGGCGTCCCTAACAACCGCGGCCACCGCGCGCCTTGCCAACAAGACGCCGCTGGAAGGCTCGAAAATCCCAAACTCGACTCCATCCAGATTGATTTGCGGGTAGCGTTGAACAAGCTCCGCGCGCTGCAGCACCCGATGATTCACGCCGCAGCGTTGCAGCGTATCGAGGGTTTGCAGCTCGCGCGGGCCATTATGGCGCGCAAGCCAAAGGACGCCGGTCTCGTGAAAGAGCGCCTCGTTCGCGACCTCGAATAGCTCCTTCCACTGCACGAGAGACCGCTGCGACCAGCGCGTGTACAATTCGTCGCCGCCGTAGCCCATGCGGATAATTCGCGATTCGCCGCCGGAGCTGGCGCGTGCGTGCGCAATTCCCCAGGCATCCAGCAGCAAGACGCTTTGGCCCCGCTTGGCGAGATGCCACGCGGTCCAAGCGCCGAAAACTCCGGCACCAACCACCGCGACGTCGTACTTTTTCCCTAGAGTGGCGGCACTCATTTTTTAAATTCTTTTTCGAGCGTTTCAGCCCAGTGCGAGAGGCCGGTTAACGAGTCGGCGTGCGTGGGATCGAGATGCAATGGTGTAATCGAAACATGGCCGGCGAAAATCGCGGCGTAGTCGGTGTCCGGATCCACGTCTTTGTCGATTTTTTGCTCGAACAGCCAGAAATAGCTGCGGCCGCGGGGATCTTTTCCCTCGGTGAGCTGATTGCGAGTGATTTTTTTCGATTGACGGGTCAAACGAACGCCACCCGTCCACGCTGGCGGCACGTTTACACTGAGCAGTACCTGATCGGGTAACCCGTGCTTCAGAATCAGCTGCGCGATGGACCGCGCGATGCGCGCGGCGGCATCAAATTTCGCGCCCTTGCCTTTGGAACACAAGGACATCGCCAGCGAAGGAATATGGTGCAGCGCGGATTCGCGCGCGGCGCCTACCGTTCCGGAGTAATAAATATTCTCGCCGAGATTGGCACCGGCGTTGATACCGGAAATCACCAGGTCGGGCTTTTCGGGAAGCAGCTTGTGCAACGCCACGATCACGCAGTCGGCGGGTGTACCATCGATGGCCCATCGGCGCTCGGCGATGGCGTTGCAGATAATCGGCTGGCGCAGCGTGAGCGATTGCGCTGCGCCGCTTTGCTCCGTACTCGGCGCAACGATGCTGACAGTGGCCAAATCCTGCAAAACTTCGGCGAGCGCGAGCAGGCCGGGGGCTTGATAACCGTCGTCGTTGGTCAAAAGAATGTGGGCCATAGGTTAGAGACATTATACCTGCGCGACAAGATGCACCGTCCCAAGGTCGATACCGTCGCTTGATCTTAGAGCCACCAAAAGCGATGTCCGTTAATTCCAACCACCATTCCGACGGCTGCGCCGATCAACAGGAGCCAGATGGAGTTCCAGCGCAGCCGCAACAAAATTGCCAGGGAAATGATCGCCAAGACGATGGTCACGCCGTCGACGAGCGAGGTGCGGCCGAGTTGCCAGGTGACCGCCGCCATCAACGCGAGCGAAGCGACGTTGACGCCATCGAGAAACGCCGCCGCCATTTTCGAAGTACGAATTCGCGGGATGAGCGGTCCACTGATGGCGACCAACACAAACGCCGGAAGAAAAATGCCCACCGTGGCGAAGACCGCGCCAGGAATGCCGCCTAAAAGATAGCCGATAAACGTAGCAGTGGTGAACACCGGTCCGGGAGTGAGTTGCCCCACAGCCACGGCGTCGAGGAGCTGCGCGTCGGTGAGCCAAGCGTGATGCACGACGAAATCCGCGCGCAGGAAGGCCAGCAAAACGTATCCGCTGCCAAACATCAGCGCGCCAACCTTGAGGAACAGCAGAAAAAGCAAGGGCAAGCTGAAGGCCGCAGCTGTTCCGAGAAGTGCCGCGGGCGTAAAAGAGGAAAGCAACGGGAGCGGCAGGTGGACAGAACGAAATTGGGACGGCCGCATTTGCGTGAGGCAAACCACAACACCGGCAATCAGCAGTAGCGGCAACGGGTGGAGACCGAGGAAGGCCAGAATCAGCGAAGCGATTCCGACGATCGCGAGCCACGCGGTTTTGATGGCAGTGCGTCCCAAACCCCAGAGGGCCTGAACGATTACGGCGATGACCACGGGCTTGACGCCGTACAGGAGGGCGGACGTTACCGGCAGCGAACCATAGCGGACGTAGGCCCACGCAAGGATGCCGACGATCAGAGCGGCGGGAAAAATAAAGCAAATGCCCGCGACGAGCAGACCTTTCCACCCAGCGCGTAAGTAGCCGATGTGTATGGCCAATTCGCTGGAACTGGGGCCCGGGATGAGATTGCTGGCACCGAGCAAATCAAGAAATTTTTCGCCAGATAGCCACTGGCGACGGCGAACCAGTTCGTCTTCCATGATGGCGATGTGCGCGGCGGGGCCGCCGAAGGCGGTTGTTCCAAGCCGCAGAAAAAATAGCGCGAGCTCACGCAGGGAATGATTTGCCGGCATCAGCGAACCGCCGAAACGAGTTGAGGAGTCTTGGGTGCGCATTCGCGTTCGGTACCCTTGGTTTTGAAAGAAGAGGATTCTAAACGAGCTGCAGGGAAGATTCGCGAAACAATTTGATTCGACGAGAGTTAGGGGGAAGGGCGCGTTTTGGAAGGATGGGGTGGACGGCATTGGCAAGGAGTGCGCAGCGTAAACAAAGGAGAAGGAGATGGGGAAATCGTGAATTGAAAAAGAGTGCGCAAGATGCTGAAAATAAAGGGCTAGGTTTTTGTGGCTGAATTTTTTGTGGCCGGATTTCTGGTGCATGGACCAGCGGAGCGAGGTTGCGAATGGGCGTGGCGAGACGGCCGCAACGGCGCGATTCGCCTGGAGGACCTCGAGGGACGGGATGCGGCGGAAGGGATATTTTGGGTTGTATGCAGATGTGGGATCAGTTGGCTGGAGCCGAGATAGAGGGCGGATGGGGACGCGAGGCGGGCGGTCATAGGGCATTGTGGCGCGGCGTCAAGCGGGATGCTAGATTCACTTAATTAATCATAGGTACTGTTCTGCTGGTCCGGGAGAACGCGGTGGGCCGTCGGGCCAGGGAAAGCAGGAAGACCGGCCTCGGTGGTTTTGGTTTTTCGGCGGCCATAGTCGACGGCTATAGATTGGTCGACTTGCGCTCTGATTTGCAATTGGCCGGGCTAGCTGAGGGCGCGGAAAAAGCACCAGGCGCCCGCCTCAGAAGGCGGAAGCTACAAAGGCCAAGGCACGGGTCTGCAGACCCGCCGCTAGAGGGACGCGGAAGGCTGCGGCCAGCAGCGGGGCGAAGAGGTGGCACAGACTGAGCACCTCGGAGACGAGTGGACGCCCGGGTGAGTCGGGGCGCAGCGTCCCTTCGAAGTTCTGGATCAGGCTCCAGCCATAGAAAGCCGGAGCCTGGCGGTGAGTTTAGAAGGTGAGCTTGAGCGCGAACTGGATGAGTCGCGGGTTGTTCACGGTGGAGTTGACAGCGCCAAAGCCGATCGCATTGATGTCGCTAATCGGCTGCCCAAACTGAGCGTGATTGAAGAGGTTGAAAAATTCCCTGGGCCGGCTGCACAAAGCAGGCGGGGTTAATGTACTGGGTCTTGGTCTGGTTGGCGTAGGGATTGCAACCAGCAACTTGGTCGGGGCGGTTGAAGTTATTGCCATTGCCGCCAGTGTTAAAGGACACGCCCGAGACGCCGTTCAAAGTTACGCCGTTCGTGCCATTCGCTTCATTCCCGTTCGCACTGTCTATGAGCGGAAAGGCGAACCCGGAGGTGATTTTCTCGATGAGAGTGACTTGCCAGCCGCCGAGAAGCGAGTTGGTCACATTACCCCAAGCGTTGCCAAACGTTTTACCACGGCCGAACGGCAAGTCATAGATGACGCTGGCGGTGAAATTATTGTGAAGATCGATCTGGGAAGGCGCCCAGTCCAATTTCTGCCAATTCGGCAATGGGAAGTAGGGTGCGCTTACTTCGGAGCCCAAGCCATCGGATAAACCGTTGTCGTAGGTGTTGGAGTAGGTGTACGCGACGAGAGCGTAGATGCCGTGCCTGGTGGATTTGGTTTCGGCCTTAATCTGAAGAGAGTTGTACTTAGTTCTGCCCAGATCACCGAATTCCAGAATCGCGTTAAATCCGGGAGGAGTATACGGAGAGACGTAAGGAGTACCACCGGGGCCGCAGCCGAGTGTGTAGCCGGTTATCGAGCCGCAACCCGAGGGGCCGTTTGTGTCGATGGCGTTACCGGCCTCAAGAATGTGGTGGCCCTGCGAGCCGGCATATCCGACGGTCAGCACGATGTTGCCTGGCAACTGCCGCTCGACATTGACGTTGTACTGCTCGGCCAGTCCGCGGCGAAAATCGCGGGGCTGATAGAAATAGGTACCTGTAAAGGTCGAAACGGTGGGCGGAGCGTTAAAAATCTGAAACCCGTTGGAGATGCTGGTGACGGTGCCGCCGGCGCCGCAAGCGGGTGTGGCGCCCGAAGGGGTAGTTGCCGGGCAGCCGCCGAACTGGAAGACATCGCCTTCGGCAAAAAATGGCGGGTTCTGCCATAAGCCCTGAGCACCCTGGCTCCAAGCGGAATCGTGATAAATGGAGTAACCACCGCGGAGGACGGTTTTGTCGCTGCCGAAAACCTTATAGGCTGCACCGATGCGAGGCTCTAGCGTGGTCCAGTCCATGCGCACACCCCCGGCGTTGTTGACGCCGTTCTGATTGGAGACGAGAAGCTCGCCGGTACTTGCAAAGGAGCCGGTGGCAATGTTGGGAGGAATGAAGTCCGCCTGACGCCCATCGACTTCGCTGATGGGTGTAGTTAGGTCATAGGCCAAGCCGATATTGAGGGTGAGATCCTTCGTTATGCGCCAGTCGTCTTGCACGTAAGGACGAACGATTTTCCAACGGCGTCCGATGACGGGACCGTTAAAGGTCTGGTCGTGCTCGGAAATGCTAACGAAACCGAGCGTTAGATCCGCCGCGGGATTGAACGAGAAAGCGCCGAGTGGGATCCAGAAGCCATCCTGGAAAGCTTCCGTGCCTATGTTCATTTGATTGGCACGGAAATCAATACCCACATGGATGTCGTGCTTGCCACGAATCAGGTCCAATGAATCCCCAAAGCTGAAGATATTGGTGCCGCCTTGAAATGGGGTGTAACCGCGGTCGCCAATCGAGAACATGTCATTGAACAAAACCGAAACCAATCCGCAGCTGTAGGCGCCCTGTATGCAGGTGGCGCTACCAGGCGTACCGGTGCAACCCAGGTTGGCGCCGGGAATGCCGATGCCGGCGAGGTTGGCGGAATCGCAAGTTCCGGTACCTTGCGAAGTGATGTAATCGAAGATGCGGTTATAGCCGAAGCTGAACTGATTGACGGTAGTCGGAGAAAATACGTGAGTCTCGCCGATGGCGGCGTTGCGGGCGTGATTGATGATGCCCTGGTTGCTACCGAAGGCGCTTTGCTCAAATAGTTCGCCATCACCACCACCGCCCGGGACGTAGGAGACCGCTTGATCGTAGCTAAAGCGAGAAAAGACATTGTCGGCGCCGGAGAAGGTGTGATCCAGGCGGATATCGAACTTGGTTTCATCGAGGCTGCGCACCGGCTCACTAATGAAGTTGATTCCCGCGCCCGGATTGTTGGCATTCGGAAGTAGGTACTT
>JBEKVU010000135.1:0-9184 GCA_049513775.1 Candidatus Acidiferrum sp. | reverse complement strand
ACCGGAAAAATCAACGATCATCTCTATCGTGGTGCGCAACCGAGCCTCGCGTCACTAGCCGCGCTCAAGAAGATGGGCGTGACAACGGTCGTGAATCTTCGCCGCGAAGATATTCGCAGCATCTCCGCCGAACGCCAGCAGGTAGAAGCTCTAGGCTTGCATTTCGTGCACCTCCCTGTCGGCGGATTTTCCGCGCCCACCAACGAACAAATCATTCAGTTCCTCTCCATCTTTCGCGATCATCCCGCGGAAACCGTTTTCGTCCACTGCCACTATGGCGACGATCGCACCGGCGTCTTCGTTGCCTCCTACCGCATGACCTTCGAGCACTGGCCCGCGGCGCAAGCGGCGAACGAGATGAATTCCTTCCACTTCAATCGGCGCTGGCAACACGAGATGCGGGAATTCGTCAGCGATTTTCCAGCACGGCTCAATACTGCTCCGGACCTGGCGGAATTTCAGAAAACTCTAACCTCGATAACTCCAACGTCCTAGTACGAACGTACTCTCGTCACAGGACGTTTGCTTCATTCAAATGGATATCCTCTGGGCACTATTCTCTCCTCTGACCTCCAGAACGCGTGTATTCGGAAAGGTTCTCTTGCAACAGGTTGGACGCTATCAAGTTGTCGAAATCGTGGGCCAAGGCGCGAACAGCAAAGTTGCGCGCGGCTTCGATCCGTTGATCGGACGCACCGTTGCCATCAAGCTGCTCTCGAGCGACCTTGCGCGCGGCGACGCCCGCCAGCGGTTCATCCAAGAAGCCCGCGTCGTCGGCCAACTTTCTCATCCTTCGATTATTTCGCTGCACGATATGGGCATTGAAGAGTCCACGCAAACGCCCTATCTGGTCATGGAATATTTAAGTGGCCCGGCTCTCGATCAAATCTTGGCAAAGGGCCCTATTCCGTACCCGAAAGCGTGCGCTTGGGTTGCCGATGTTGCTATCGCGCTCAGCATCGCTCACCACAAAGGCATCATTCACGGCGATGTGAAGCCCGCCAACGTGCTGACCACCGCCGAAGGCCGCGTGAAACTAACCGACTTTGGCATGGCGCGCCTGGCGCGCCGCGACACCATGGACAGCTCCCTTGCCGGCACTCCCGCCTATTGGTGCCCGGAGCAGATCATCGGCAAACCGCAAGACGCGCGCTCTGATCTGTTTTCCCTCGGTGTGGTGCTTTACGAAATGACCACTGGCCGCCGTCCATTTGACGGGCAAACTCTTCCGGCCATTTGCGAGCGTCTGCTCTCCACGACGCCCTTGCTTCCTTCGCACGCGAATCCGTCGCTTCCGGCCAGCCTCGATGAAGTGATCGGCGCTTGCTTGGTCAAAGATCCCGGAGAGCGCATCGGCTCCGCAGAGGAATTGGCAAATCTGCTCTATCCTTTGGCGAGACGGAAGGTAGCAACGCCGGTAACCGCGCCGGCCACGACGCTACGGAGCCGTGCTTCTCGTCTGCTGCGATCTGCATAGTTTTTGTACATATCGTTAATATATGGCTCTAATTACTGATCTAAGGTATTCACTTTAGGCCGTTGGGAGGGGTACGACAGTTTGTCTCAACTAGCCCCATTGGGGGATTCCCACGCGCGGTCTATCCGGGCATGCTCAGTGTCTTGAGCAAGGGTGTGGTCGGGGATGACTGAATTATGACGGATCCTCTTCATCGCTACGAGATCATCGGAACGCTCGGCACCGGAGCCTCCAGCCGGGTCGATAAAGCTCGTGATTCGACCATTGGCCGCACCGTGGCGGTCAAGACTTTCCTCCACAGCTTCGATTCCGGCGACCTGCAGAAGCAGTTCCTTCGCGAAGCACAGATTATCGGCCGTCTCACGCACCCCAATATTGTGAATCTCTACGATGTTGGCACCAACGCCGATGGCGTCCCGTATCTGGTGATGGAATATGTCGAGGGAAAAACTCTACAAGCCGCCCTCGATGCCGGCCGGCTGGCGCTGGAACGCGCCGCGGTGTGGGCTGCCGACCTGGCTTCCGCGCTGGCCCGTGCGCACCAGTGCAAAATCATTCATGGCGACGTGAAGCCCGCCAACGTTTTGATCACCGCCGAGGGTCAGGTCAAGCTGGGCGACTTTGGCATCGCCCGTTTTGCCACCCAGATGTCTGGCTCCGGCACCGTCCTTGGCACGCCTGCGTACCTGTCTCCCGAGCAGATTCTTGGACACAAACAGGACACGCGCTCGGACCTTTTTTCGCTGGGAATCGTTCTCTATCAGATGACCACCGGCGTCCGCCCCTTTGACGGCACTTCGGTCGATGCGGTCTGCGCGCAGATTATTTCCGCCCAACCAGCCCCGCCCTCGCACCACAATCCGGAGCTGCCGCCGGAGTTCGATCACGTGGTCATGCGTTGCCTGGCGAAGAACCCGGCGCACCGCTACAGTGACGCGGCATCTCTTGGCGCCTCGCTGTATCCCTTTGCCCGTAGCAAGCCGATTCCCATGGCTCCGTCCAGCCCCTTCTGGTGGAAGCGTCCCGTGCAAACAAGCGATCTTCGTGTGGCGGCTGGCGTGCTTATTGTGCTCGCCGCCATCGGCGCCAGTGCGCGAGCCTGGCATCAACACAAACCGGTAGTGGCGAACGGCAGCATTTCGCGCCACAATTCGTCAGTCTCCGCCGGCACCGCGAGCAACACCCTGGAAGCCAGCTCTTCGGCTCTGTTGATAAACGCGGGCGCGGCCGATCTCCGCGCTCTGGCACAGCCCTCCGATCCGCACGCAATGGACAGTTTGCCCGCGCAAAATGCTTCCACGGATCGTTCCGCCTCCGGGTCGGCTGACTCGATGCTACCCGCGGCACCTGCGGCTCGTACCAGCGCTCGTCATGCCGCTGCCAGCACCACGGCCAAGACGATGCATTCTGTGCCAGATGTTCCGGATTCAGCATCATCGCCCTCCGCACGAGCTACCGGCACGACAAAGTCCGCTGATGCCACCTCGGCAACGAAATCCGGTGTCGCTACGGCATCAAAGACTTTGCTGCACGTCGACGTAGTTTCCACGGTTAGCGATGACACGATCTCCGTTTTCGCGGGCGACGATTTGCTGCTCTCGACGCCGTTGCAGGCGGAGCATATCGGAGACACCTTGCGCTTTGATTGTCCCGTCACTCCCGGCGAACATGCTTTTCGCGTCGTCCTCTCCCGCGCGGACGAGTCGGTGATCGTCGAAAAGAGCAGCACGTCGCAAGTTCGTTCGGACGCCTCGAATTTTCTGGGTGTGCATGTCACGCGTCGCGCCAAGATGCTCGTGAAGCATGAGACCGCACTGGAAGTGGTCTGGCCGAGTACCGTCGCGCCGATAGCGCCTTCCGCCGCTCCGCGTCCCGGGTCCGAACTGGCTTTGCGCTAGAGAGATTCCGCTTCGAGGACTTCTGTTCTTTCTCTTGGTATGCGGGCTTCGCTCGGGCATAAGCGCATGCCCTTTTTCCCGCCCCGCAGCTTGTACATTCTCGACCAGTCCCAACGGACAGGGTACGACCGTTTTTCCCGCTAGGACCATTGGGTCATTCCCCTGATTTTCGCCATGCCCCACCATGGTCATGTGGGCGAGGGTGTAAGGCGGGATCGTCGAAGATGAGCCATCCGGAAGAGCGCTACGAAATTATCGGAACACTAGGCACTGGCGCCACCAGCCGCGTCGAGAAGGCCCGCGATCGCGTCATCGGCCGCACCGTAGCCTTGAAAACCTTTCGCCATGCGTTTAACTCCGGCGATTTGCAAAAACAATTTCTTCGCGAAGCGCAGATCATCGGTGCTCTAACGCATCCGGCCATCGTGGGCCTGCACGATGTTGGCACCAACCAGGACCTCCACCCATACCTGGTGATGGAATACGTCGACGGAAAAACTCTGGAAACCATGCTGAACGTCGGCCCCCTTCCTCTCGAGCGCGCCGCGCTTTGGGGAGCCGACCTGGCTGCCGCCCTGCAGTACGCTCACGAAGCGAAAATCATTCACGGCGACCTGAAGCCGGCCAACGTGTTAATCAACAAGGACGGCCAGCTAAAGCTGGGCGATTTCGGCATCGCGCGCTTTGCCACGCAGGTGTCGGCGTCGGGCAAGATCCTCGGAACTCCGGCATACCTTTCGCCGGAGCAAATTCTCGGAAACAAGCAGGACAAACGCTCGGATCTTTTTTCCCTGGGCATCGTTCTTTACGAAATGACCACCGGCGTGCGCCCGTTTGACGGTAGCTCGGTCGGCGCCGTTTGCGCGCAGATCGTTTCCACCGAGCCGGTTCCACCGTCGCAGCACAATCCTTCGCTGCCGCCGGCCTTTGATTATGTCGTTCTGCGCTGTCTGGCAAAAGATCCCGCACAGCGTTACCGTGACGCGGAATCGCTCCGCTCCGCGCTTGTGCCATTTGCAAGCCGGGCAACTGAAGCCGGGCAAGCCAAGGGCTCTTGGTGGGTTCGTCCCCTGCAACGCGGCGACCTTCGCGCGATTGCTGCTGTACTCTTTGTGGCCACCATCTTCGGCGCCGCGGCGGGATCGGCGCGTCTGCGATCCTCCGACCGCGCTATTCCGGTGGCGCCATCGAGAAACGCGGCGGCACCGCCGGAAACGATGCCGGAAATCGCTCGCAATCTCGCGGCCGAGCCCGCAGTTGCGCCGATTACCGTGGGGGTCATTGACGTTGGCAGTTCCGCCGTCAACTCACCGGACGTCACGGTTCGTATGGTTTCAGAAAGTACGCCAACGGGAAACTCGACCAATCTTCTGGCGTCATCGGTAGTTCCAGATACTCCCAGAACGCAAACTCGAACCCCTGGCAACACGAAACGTAGCGCACTTAGCAGGTCGCAGAGCGTCGCCTCTGCAGCGGAGTCGGAGACGGATGCGCTCTCTGCGTTGCCAACGGCCATACCCGGCTCGACTTTGATGGCTCTAGCGCCGGCGCCGCAACAAGTGCGGGAGACACCTAGCTCATCGCAGGCCGCGCTGCACGTTGAAATTGCCGCCGCTGCCAGCAACGAAATCGTCTCCGTGTTTGACGGCGAGACATTGCTGCTCGCCACGACGCTGCAGAACGTCCGCATTGGAGATAGCTTGCACTTTGACTATTCCGTTCCAGCCGGACACCACGCCTTGCGCGTGGCAGTGGCGCGACCCGGCGAACCAGCTGCGCTGGAAAAAAACAGCGCAGCGGACCTTCGCGCGGATGCTTCGAATACTCTGACCATTCACGTTACGCGCCGCGCGAAGCACTTGCTTCTCCACGAAACGGCCCTCGAAGTAATCTGGCCTAGCGCGAAAGAGCCTCTGGCCGCCGGTGTGTCCGCTTCTCCAGCCGGGGCATTGGCGATGCGTTAATCTTTCAATCGGAAGACTACGGGCAGTTGGGTTCCAGAACGCAGCAAGATTATTCTGAGCGTGGCAGATTATTCGTAGCGGAGCGCTTCGACCGGATCGAGCTTCGCGGCTTTGGTTGCCGGCCATACGCCGAAGATCAGCCCGATGCTCACGCTGACGACCAGGCCTGCGACAATCGCCCACAGGGGCACCACGCCGTGCCAATCCAGCGTCAAGCGAATCAGCAGCACCAGACCGTTTACCAAAATTAGCGCAATCAATCCACCAGCCCCGGTCAAAGTCATGGCCTCCAGCAGAAACTGCCAAGTGATATCTCCGTTGCGCGCCCCAATCGCTTTTCGCACCCCGATCTCGCGCGTGCGTTCGGTCACGCTCACCAGCATGATATTCATCACGCCCACGCCGCCAATCAATAGTCCGATGGAACTCAGCACAATCGTCGCTACGTACACCATCACCATGATGTTGTGAAATTCCGCCACTTGTTCTTCCGCGGTATTAATAGAGAAATTGTCTTTCCCGCCATATGGCACCCCGCGCCGCCGCTCCAGAACTTCTCTGATTTGATCCACCGCGTCACTCAGCCGGGCCGGAACCGCCTGTGCGCGCATGCTCACTTCGGTCGCGTCCGGATAAATCTTCTTGAACGTGCTGTAGGGAATCAGCACGCGGCGGTCTTCATCCCCGATGCCGAAGCCGCCTTTGGGCTTTTCCACCACGCCAATCACCAGAAAATCGCTTCCGTCGATCGTCACGTCTTTCCCGACCGGGTGCCCCTCCGGGAACAGCACTGGCGCGACGTTCTCCCCGAGCATCACCACTTTTTCCTTGTGCAGGTCGTCGCCCTCGCCAATGAAGCGGCCATCAAGCGTGGCGGCGTTCGCGTATACCTGGCCGAAATTCGGCTGCACTCCGCGGTAGTCGATCGCGGTCACTTCCCCGGCTTTCGTTCGAACGCTGTGCGGGTGCTCCCAGTCCGTCTGAATGAAGGCCGTAACATTCTTGACCAGCGTGCATCGTTCCAGGAGTGCGTTTTCGTCATCTAGGGTCAGCGGCTTGCGTTGGCGTTCTTCGAGCGGAACATCGCCGTTGTGCCCCTGGTCCAGCCTGGAGATGAATGCCGTATCCGAACCAAACTGTTTTATCTGCTCCTGAATCGTCTGGTCGAAGCCATTGATCAGCCCCGCCACCAGCATGATTACGCTGACGCCCAGCACCACGCCGAACACCGTTAACCCACTGCGCATTTTGTGCGTGCGCAGCGTGTCCAAGGCTTGTCTCAGATTTTCGCCGTAGGCTTGTGCCATCGCCGCTCCTCAGCCGTCCGACCGCAACGCTTCGATAGGGTCAAGTTTCGCGGCCTTCATCGCCGGATAAATTCCAAAGAAAAGTCCGACCGCCGTAGAAAGGCCCAAAGACACAATTACGGCGGTGAGCGGCATCTCCATCGGAATCGACGTCGCCGTGCGCCCCAGCGCCACCACTCCATACGCCAGCGCCACGCCCAGCATTCCGCCCACTGTCGCCAGCACCGCGGACTCCGTCATGAATTGCAGCAAAATATGTTTTTTGCGCGCGCCTAGCGAACGGCGAATCCCGATCTCCCGCGTTCTTTCCGTCACGCACGCCAGCATGATGTTCATGATCACGATGCCGCCGACCACCATAAACACGCTTACCAGCATCACCGCCATCATCGCCAGATTTCCGGTGATGTCGTGCCACAATTTCATGATCGAATCCGAGCCCAGGATAGCGAAATTATCCTTCGCGTTGTACGGCAGGTGCCGCCACGCCCGCATGAACATCCGGGCTTCATCTTCACTGGCCGCCATCATTTCTGCCGACGGCGCTTGCACAAAAATCGTCAGCCAGTCGCTCTGTCGATGCCACTCCTTCGCGTACGTCCCGACCGGCATCATCATGTAGTTGTCTTGCGACTGCCCGAAAGCGCTGCCGATCGCTTCCGCCACGCCAATCACCTGGTAGCTGTGCGTTTCGGCGTTAATTGTTTTACCGATGGGATCCACGTTTGCAAAAAATTTCTTGGCCACATCCGAACCGAGAAATACCACTTCCGAGCGATGTTCGTCGTCCGCTTCCGTTAGAAAGCGGCCCTGCGACACGTTGATGTTGCGCACGTCGGCGAAGTTGTAGGTCACCCCCATGACGTCGGTGTTGTCCATCTTCACATTGCCGGAGCGCACTTGCACGCGGCGGTCATCCTCTGCCGCTACTGCGCTGGCCGTCGTCATCGAGGCGCGCAACCGCAGAAAATCGTCCATCTCGATCAGCGGACGCTTTTGCGCTTTCACCCATTCGTCCTGGCTCGTGATAATTCCGAAGCGGTCCACGAGAAACACATTCGCGCCAAGATTCGCGATGCGGTCCGCCACGTAGCTGTTCATTCCCGTGACCACGCTCATCACCGTCACGAGCGTGGTCACCGCCAGGATCACCCCGAGCAGCGTCAAAAAACTCCGCAACTTGTGCGCCCGCAGCGATTCCAGCGCCAAACGAAACGTCTCCAAAAGGGTGACCAGTCCTGCTCGGAACCCCGCCGCTCGCGCCGTGGCGACCGGCACACCCGCCACTTGCGACGCCGCACTCCACCGTTCTATGGGAGTTACACCCAATCGATCCTCCAGCCAGATTTGACGCTTTCCCTGATTTGACGCTCTCTAAGTTACCGCTCGATGTCCGCTGGCACACTTCGACGCGCTACGACTCTCACAGATAATACGAATCAACCCGCCTCTTCGTTCCTCGCGTCCTCTTAATAGTTAGACGTACGGCGCCGCCCTTTGCTTTCACCGGGGGCAAGCCAGGGCGCACAAGCGGAGGGGTAGGGAACTCTGACTAGTATACGCCCCAGTTGATGCCATCTACGGGATTCCTGTGGCCTGCCGCCCCTTGCCAAGCGAACATTTAGACATTTGCCTAAGGCTATTACAATCAATATTATGCGGAGTTCTGAGAGCTCTGAGCCTAGTCTCCCTCGTCTGCGCGCGTTTCGCGGTCGTTTGGCGAACCGCGCAACCTCAGCCATCAATTCCGTATCCCTCTTCGTCGAGAATATCGGTAAGATTGCATCCCAAGATACCCGGCCGACCGGATTCCGCCAGCCATCGATATGATGCAACAATTCAAAACGTCGCTGAATCCAACCTCCATTGCCCACACGGAGACCGCCGCGCCAATGCGTCTGTATGTAGCTCTTTTTATTGCGCTTACCGCTGTATCCGTCTCCTTGTTCGCCACACCTCAGCAGCCCGCTGCTGCCGCCGCCATTTCCTCTGACCCTGACCAGCGCTCCAAGTTCGTCACCGTCGTCGAACATCAAAAGGCCAACGATGCCGCCCTCGACCTCTTTGAACGCATCGAGCGCGTCGAAGTCAAGAAAACCGCCTCTTCCGACGCCCCGCCCGACGTGAAGATCTCTCGCGTCGTCCCGGCCGGTACGGGCGTCGCCCACATCACCGTAGGCCCCGATGGCACCCCTGTCGACCAGCCCGCCTACCGCGCCGCCCTCGAAAAACTCGTCAGCTCACTCGATTTCGCCGCAGGAGATGGCCACGCTCAGCACGACGCCTACGAAAAAATCGCCAAAAAACACAAAGACCGCGACGAACTCATCGACGCCACCCGCACCGCCTTCATTTTCACTTTCGTTGGCCGCGAGCCTCGCGGCGACCGCGTGCTTTCCAAATACAGCATGGCGCCCAATCCCGCCTTCCACCCTACTTCGCGTTCCACGGCCATCTTCGCCAAGGTTCGCGGCTTTGTCTGGATCGACGATCAAGCCAACCAACTCGCCCGCGTCGAGGGCGAAGTCACCGACGACA
>JBEKVU010000134.1:0-9248 GCA_049513775.1 Candidatus Acidiferrum sp. | reverse complement strand
CGAAAAGTTTGTCTTCGGACTTAGCGATAAACGCATCGGCTTCCGCGACCGTCGGCTCGGTGGCCAACCCGGCGGCGTCTGCGGTGGGTTGCGTGGCCGCGGTTTTTGCGGGAGGTGGCGATGCGGCGCCCTTGGCTCTGCCGAACGCTATGGCCAGCGATCCGCTCACCGCCAGCAAGAGCGCCGCCATACATGTCACAAACAGAAGGTTTCTCTTCGTCATCACGCCCCCGCCGACATAGTCTTTGCCACTACGTCGCGCAAAACTTCGATGGCCCGTTCAATTCCCGCCCGGTCTACATCGCAGTGGGTCACAAACCGCACTGAATGCAGCGCTGTATCCTGTGCCAGCAGGCCGTGGACCGCCAACGCGTCACATAGTTCGACGGCGGTTTTGCCCGTTTGCGAGCAATCAAAAATTAAAATATTGGTGCGCACTTTGGCCGGATCGATCCGCAATCCCGAGGTGCCGGCCACGGCCTTCGCCAGCAATTGTGCGTTTTCGTGGTCGATATGCAAACGTGAGGGCGATTTTTCCAGAGCGATCAGCCCGGCGGCTGCCAGCACGCCGGCCTGGCGCATTCCGCCGCCAAACATTTTGCGGTACACGTGGGCTTGATCGACGAATTCCCGGGATCCGACAATCATGCTGCCGACCGGCGCACCCAAGCCCTTTGATAGGCAGAACATCACGGAGTCGACGTGGCGTGAGATCTCCGCGACGCTCTCACCGAGCGCCACCGCGGCGTTGAAAATGCGCGCACCATCCAGGTGGACTTTCAGATTGACGGCGTGCGCATGACGGCAAATATTGGCGATTTGCGCACTGGTGTAGAGCGTCCCGCCGGCCATATTGTGCGAATTTTCCAGGCAAATGAGGGCGGTTTGCGAATCGTAGTAAATCTTCGGGCGAATCACTGTTTCGATCAGTTTCCAATCGAGAATGCCGTCCACTCCGCGCACCGGGCGTGGCATGCATCCAGCGATTGCGGACATGGAGGCCAGTTCGTACAGATTTACGTGGCCGAGCTCGTCGCAAATCACTTCGTTGCCGTGATGTGTCCAAATTTTGATAGCGATCAGATTGCCCATGCAGCCAGTGGGAACAAACAGGGCGGCCTCTTTGCCAAAGATTTCCGCGGCGCGTTTTTCGAGTTTGTTTACCGTGGGATCTTCGCCGTAAACGTCGTCGCCGACTTCCGCGCTGGCTATGGCCGCACGCATTTCCGGCGTGGGCCGGGTCAGCGTATCGCTGCGCAGGTCTACCGCTTTGCGCAGCGCATCTTGATCGAGTCCCTGCACGGTATTGGTTTCCATCGTTTTCGTGTTCATGTGATCCCCTGCCCGATTTCGGAGAATGGACCGACTTTTGCGTCGTATCCCCGCTAGCGCATTAACTCGACGAAGACTTCGTTCGAGATGCTCAGTCTTTGCGGAGCGAGGCGCACCACGTTTCCCGCTCGCTCCAGCAAACCTCGCTTCGCTAGGGGATCGAAACGCGACGCCAGTTGCACGCCGTAATCGCGCTCGATCTTGCTTACGTCGATGCCGTCGAGTTGCCGCAGTCCGAGAAACAGCTCTTCTTCCAAGGCGCGGTCGGCAGACAACACTTCGTGCTGCTCGATCGGCAAGCGCGCACTTTCGATTGCCTTAACATAGTTCGCGGCATCGTGCGCATTGGCCCAGCGATTCCCCGCAACGAACGAGTGCGCGCCCGCGCCAAATCCCAGGTACGGCTTGCGCCGCCAGTATTTCAAATTGTGGCGCGATTCGTATCGAGCCTTGGCCCAATTGGAGATTTCGTAGTGATGGTAGCCCACCGCCTGTAGATATTCCTGCCCGCTTTGGTAAAACGTGGCCATGTCATCTTCGCTCGGAATATCGCGTGCGCTGTAGCGGCTGCCGCCTTGCAGCACTTCCAGACCGAGGCGGCTGCCTTCGTCAATTTCCAATAAATAGATCGAAACGTGCTCCGGCTGGAGATTCGCCAATTCATCCAGCGATTGCCGCCAGCTCGCGGCGGTCTGATGCGGGAGGCCGGCGATAAGATCGAAGCCGATGTTACTTATTCCTGCGGCGCGCAAGACCGGGACGGCGCGGTAGATGTCCGCGCGGCGGTGCATGCGGCCGGAAGCTATCAATTCCTTGTCGATGAAGGATTGCAGTCCGAAGCTTACGCGATTTACGCCTGCGGAAACCCACGCGGCGGCTTTGTGCGGATCGATAGTTTCGGGGTCGGCTTCGAGTGTTACTTCGCAAGAAACTGCGCTTGAATCGTCGCCTGAATAGCAGGAGAAAGTTTCGCGCACCGTGCGCAACAGGTTTGCGATGTGGACGGGATCGAGCAGGCTCGGCGTGCCTCCGCCGATGTACACGCTGTCGACGGCAAGAGCGCGTAGGTCTTCTCTAACCATTACTCCCGCGCGTTCCTCTAACGCTTCGTGTTGGCGAACTTCGGCGCAGACAGCGTCGATGTACGGCGCGAATCGCGAAGCAGAGACCACGCCCGTGTGGAAATTACAATAGGTGCATTTGGTCTGACAGAACGGCACCTGCACGTAGATTCCGAGCGGCGGCATGAAGAGAAAACTCTAGCATATTGAAGGCCTGGTCCAAATCGAGTTACCCGGAATGCCCGCCTCTTTGGTTCGCAGGACAGCGCTGAGGTACAGCCGGCGCGTGAGGCACCAATGGAGAGCGGTGCGCGAAGCGTAACTATCCAGGGATCCGGAGATGCACAACGGTGCTCCGGTGTTCCGCGGCACGCGAGTGTCATTTCAAACATCGCTCGACTGCCTTGAGGCGGGCGACACGTTGGACGATTTTTTGTGTCGGTTCCCGGCGTTAGCCGAGAGCTGGCGATTTCCGCTCGAGAAGAACCTAAAGAAATCGGGCCGCCGTAACAAATTACTTCGGATCAGCAAAGATTTTTACATGAAGTTTGCGGTCGCGGGGGCCGTCGAATTCGCAGAAAAAGATGCCTTGCCAACGACCTAGCGCTAGTCTCCCGTTCTCGATGAAGATATTTTGTGTGGCGCCTACCAGGATGGCTTTCATGTGGGAATCGGAATTGCCTTCGCTGTGTTTGTAGGGGCCGCGATGCGGGATTAGGCGGTCGAAAATGCCTTCTACATCGTGTGCTACGTCGGGGTCGGCGTGCTCGTTGATGGTGATGGCGGCGGTGGTGTGCGGGACGTATAGGTAGCAGATGCCGGATTGGGTGGCGGATTTTGTTACGAGCGATTGGATTTCGTTCGTGACGTCCAGGAGTTGTGTGCGGAGGTGGGTTTTTAGTTGGAGGGTGTGCATTGCCGGATGCGAATCTAAAGACTCGCCACCACAGAGTCAAGAGCAGGCGGCTATGGCCAAGGCATTATGAAATGATGGCCTAGCTTGTTGAGCGAGGAGTGCTTTTGCAATTGGTCCAAGGCGGTGCTGCCCGAGCGGGCCAGAAAGGGCAGGAAATTTAGTTCGCGGGATTGCAAGCCATGGTGCGGGTAGAGGAGGTTTTCCAGAAATTGTTGATGGGTGGACAGGATAGCGTTTTTTTGATCCTGGGCGCGACCGGTCTTGCGGCGCAGCTTATCGAGCTGGAAAGTGATTTTCTTCTGCGCGGTCTCTACCGAGCCTTGCAAAGTCTTGTCCAATTTTTCGATTTGCTTGCCTAGCCGTACCAGAGTTTTGGCGATGTGTTTTTGTCCGCGGTCGAAGTTTGCGGCCAGAACTTTCGGGACCGCGCCGCGTTCCATCTGCCGGCGAATTTCCTCCGAGCCGCGCCAGACGTCTTCGACGGCCAAGTTGTATTGTTTCAGGAGTTTTGCGGCTTTGACGTCGATGAGCGTGAAACCGGCACGAGGAAGCATGACCGGCATGCGGCCCAGCAGTTCGCGGTAAAGGACTTCGGATTGCGCGAAATAGGAAATTTCCGCGGCGCCGCCGATGTACGCGACTGTGGGCAGCAGATAATCTTGCACCACCGGGCGAAACAAGGCGTTGGGGCTGATATTTTGCGGTTCGGCTAAAACCATTTTGCTGAATTCTTCGCGCGACCACGTCCTGCTTCCCGCTTGGAAACCCGCCGCAGCGGCGGTCACTACCTGGCGCGAACCGTCGCCCATGTAGAACAACACGGTGCTTTTGGCCGTCACTTTCACTTGCGCGGCGTAACCGGATTTTTCCAAATTTTTGCCGCGTTGCAGCAGGGATTCGTTCAGAACGTCTCGCTGTACAGCGGCCCGCTCATAAATCGGAGCGGCCAGGCGATGCAGATCGGCGTCCAGCGGGTCCAGCAGAATTACTCCGCGGCCGGCCAGCACTCTGGCAAAGAGTTTTGCGAATGCCGAGCCGTACGTTTCTGTTGGAGCGTAGCTGTCGCGCAGGATGTCTGCCAGCAGCGGGCTGCCCTGCTGATCGAGAACGTCG
Source organism: Candidatus Acidiferrum sp. (assembly GCA_049513775.1). Taxonomy (GTDB): domain Bacteria; phylum Acidobacteriota; class Terriglobia; order Acidiferrales; family UBA7541; genus Acidiferrum. Next base: position 4,826 of record JBEKVU010000134.1, on the reverse strand, counting down.
GAGGCTTCGCGCACGGGTTCGGCGCTGGCGGGGCCGAGCACGATGCGTCCTACCGGTTTGCCGGCGTCAGCAGTCACGGGGAGTTCGAAGCGCGTCGAGCGCCCATCGTGAAACCAAGTGGTGTGGCGGACTTCGTCGAGGTCATGATCTTCAGTAGCCATCCAGAAGACCGGGACGGCGTCGATGCCTTCCTGCGTGAGTTCTTGGGCGATTTGTACGGCCATCAGGGCTTTGTAAATCGAGTAGGATGGGCCGCCGAACAGTCCCACTTGCTGGCCGCTGACTACCGCGGTCGCGCCTTTGGCTAGGCGATCGAGATTTTCGTAGGTTTTGCCATCGCTGCCAAAGGCGGTGTTCTGTTTGCGGAGGATGGCGGCTACTTCATTGGCACGTTCCTTCGGGAATTTCAGCGCTTTCGCTTCGCGGAGGAGGGATTTTGCGGTCGGTTCGTGGGTGTAGAAGGGCGCTACACGCGCGAACCGGTCCAGGTAATCGAGAAAGAGCTTGGCTTGGTGGGGGAGCTGGCGGAAGGAGAGGGCGCGACAATCCATGGGCCGTTAGATGTTACGCGAGGCGAAACGTCTCATCAAATGGGTGGCGACGGGCGAGAAGCCATAAACGGCCCGGACTAAAGGTCCGCCCCCGACCGGCACGGTCTCGTGGGAACGCTCGCCTGCGGTGAAAATCAGGCTTGGCAGGCAGCTACCGAAGCGGGCTCTATGTTGGCCAGGAGGCCAATGAGACGCTTTTTGTGCCAGTCTTCGAGCGGTAGGAGCGGAAGGCGCGGGTGGCCACCGCGGTAGCCGCGCTGGTCCATAATGAATTTGACGCCGGCGATGCCCATTTCCGAAACGATGGTTTTGGAAGCGCGGACGATTACGTTTTGCAGTTCGCGGGCAAGGTCTAGCCGGCCGTTGCGGTGAAGTTCGTACATGGCGCAACATTTTTCCGGCAACGAGCAGGCTAGCGCTAAAATTGCGCCGCGCGCACCGATGGTCAGCGACGGAAAAACTGTCGCGGCCGAGCCGACCAGAATTTGAAATGCCGGCGGCGTGGTAGCGATCATTTCGGCCAGACGCTGCACGTCGCCGGAACTGTCTTTGAGGCCTATGATATTGGGATGTTCGCAGAGGGTGGCAACGTCGCTCGCTTGCAGAGCCACGCCCGTGAATTGCGGGACGCTGTAGAGCATTACGGGGATGGGCGAGGCGTCGGCGACGCTGCGGTAGTGAGTGAGCAGGGCTTCGGTTTTGTAGAACGGCTTGTAGTAATACGGTGTTTTGACGAGCGCGGCGTGATAGCCGATCTCGGCTGCGCGTTTTACGCGAGCGATGGTTTCGGCGGTGGATTCGGCACCGCATCCGGCGATTAGCTTTTTTCTCTCATCGGCAAATTCCTTTACGGTGACCAGCACGCCCTGCATTTCAGCTGGGCTGAGCAGAACGGATTCGCCCGTTGAGCCCAGCACCACGTATCCGGTCAGGTCGGTTCGGTTGTAAAGCAGAATGTTGTGTTTTAGATCGCTGAGCGAGACGGCGCCGCCTCGGTCGTAGGGGGTGGTGAGCGCGGGATAAATTCCGGACAGTTCCATGGTGAGTCTCCTGACGGACTTTGTCGGGCTAATCTCCTGATGCGGGGCCGCTGGAAGCGGCTAGTTTCCCTTGGTGCAAATCCTGCAGCGCGGCAACTTCGATGCCCTGTTCGAGCAATGCTCGGATGCCCAGAGACGCGGCATGGGCGGCGGCCAGCGTGGTGATACAAGGGATATTGTAGCGAATGGCAGCGCGGCGAATGGATTTTTCATCGTAGAAGGATTCGCGGCCGAGCGGCGTGTTGATGACCAGATCGATTTTGGCGGTTTTCACCAGGTCGACGATGTTCGGTCGCCCTTCGTTCACTTTGAAGACTTCTTCGCTTTCCACACCTGCGGCCTCGAGGGCTGCTGCAGTTCCGCGCGTCGCCAGCAATTTGAAACCTAATGCCGCCAGTTCTTTACCAAGCGGGCCGACGTGCTTCTTGTCGCGATCGTTGACGCTGAGAAAGATCGTGCCGGTGCGCGGAAGTTTCTGTCCGGCGGCGAGTTGGGCCTTGGCGAAAGCGAGACCGTAGCTCGTCGAAGTGCCCATGACTTCACCTGTAGAACGCATCTCCGGGCCGAGGATGGTGTCCACGCCGCGAAATTTATTGAAGGGAAAGACCGGTGATTTCACTGCGTAAAAATCGTGTACGGCGATTTCAGCCACTCCATTGTGGCGGACGAGCGGGAGATTCATGTTGGCCAGCTTCTTTCCAGCCATCAGGCGCGCGGCGACTTTAGCCAGGGGGACACCGGTGGCTTTGCTGACGTAAGGGATGGTGCGCGAGGCGCGCGGATTCACCTCGAGTACGTAGACCGTCTCTCGCTGGATGGCGTATTGCACATTCATCAGGCCGACCACTTTTAGCGCGAGCGCGAGGCGTTTCGTGTATTCGCGGATGGTCGCGAGGATTTGCGGCGAGAGGCTTACGGGTGGGAGGACGCAGCTGGAATCGCCGGAGTGTACGCCGGCCTCTTCGATGTGTTCCATGATGCCGCCGATGACTACGTCGGTGCCGTCGGCGAGAGCGTCAACATCCACCTCGGTTGCTTCCTCTAAAAATTGATCGATCAGCACGGGCTTCGCCGGGCCCATTAATGCAGCCTGCGCTACGTATTCCTGGACAGTGTTAACGTCGTAGGCGATCACCATGGCGCGGCCACCAAGGACGTAGCTGGGGCGCACCAAAACCGGAAGGCCGATTTCTGCCGCTACCCGGGCGGCTTCCTCAGGGATCAGCGCCGTAGCGTTGCGGGGTTGCGGGATTTTTAGCTCATCGAGAAGGCGGCCGAAGCGACGGCGGTCTTCCGCAAGATCGATGGACTCAGGCGCCGTACCTAAGATCGGCACCCCATTGCGCTTTAGCTCAAGCGCCAGATTGAGCGGAGTCTGTCCGCCGAATTGCACGATCACCCCTTGCGGCTTTTCTTTTTCGAAAATGGCGAGGACGTCTTCGAGCGTCAGCGGCTCGAAATACAGGCGATCGGAAGTGTCGTAATCCGTCGAGACGGTTTCGGGATTGCAGTTCACCATGATGGTTTCGAAACCATCTTCGCGCAGCGCGAAGGAAGCGTGACAGCAGCAATAATCGAATTCGATTCCCTGCCCGATGCGATTCGGACCGCTGCCGAGGATCATGACTTTGGGCACGTTGCGCGGTTCGGATTCGTCTTCGTCTTCGTAGGTCGAGTACATGTATGGCGTGAAGGATTCGAACTCGGCGGCGCAGGTGTCGACGCGCTTGAAGACTGGAGCGACATTGTAGCGTGCGCGTTGCAGACGGACGGCGGCGGGCGTGGTCTTCCACATTTGCGCCAGATGCTCGTCGCTGGCACCGTTGCGCTTGGCCTCGCGCAGCAGATCTTTGGAGGCGGTTTCCACGGTGACGCCGGCGGCGCGGCGATTCATTGCGGTGAGCTCTTCGATCTGATGGATGAACCACGGATCGATGCTGGTGAGATCGCAGATTTCTTCGGCGGGCAGGCCGCGCTCGACGGCGGTGAGGATCCAGTGGATGCGGTCGGGGCGCGGGGTGGCTAATTTTTCGCGCAGCAGCGAATCCGGCGTTTCCGCCGGGGCCCGCCAAGGGGTACTGGGTTCGAGCGAGCGGACGGCTTTTTGCAACGATTCCTTGAAGGTGCGGCCGATGGACATTACTTCGCCCACGGATTTCATTTGCGTGCCGAGGGTGCTATCCGCGCCGGGAAATTTTTCGAACTGGAATTTGGGGATTTTTACCACCACGTAGTCGATGGTGGGCTCGAAGCAGGCCGGAGTTTTCTTGGTGATGTCGTTGGGAATTTCGTCAAGCGTCATGCCAACCGCTAGGCGCGCCGCGATTTTGGCGATAGGAAAACCGGTGGCTTTGCTGGCCAGCGCGCTGCTGCGTGAGACGCGCGGGTTCATCTCGATAACGGTCATCTTACCGTTTTCGGGATTGACTGCAAATTGTACGTTCGATCCGCCGGTTTCGACGCCCACTTCGCGGATGATCGCGGCCGCGGCATCGCGCATGCGTTGATATTCTTTGTCGGTGAGCGTTTGCGCCGGGGCCACCGTGATGGAGTCGCCGGTGTGCACGCCCATGGGGTCGAAATTTTCGATGCTGCAGATGACGACGAAATTGTCTTTTTTGTCGCGCATCACCTCGAGTTCGTATTCTTTCCAGCCGAGGACCGATTCTTCAACCAGCGCTTCGTGAACCGGGCTCATATCCAGCGCGTGATTGATGGCCTCGCCGAACTCCTCTTTGTTGTAGGCAATCGATCCGCCGGCGCCGCCCATCGTGAAGCTGGGGCGAATGACCAGCGGAAACCCAAGCTGATCGCACAGGCGCAGCGCATCTTGCGCGTTGTTGACGAGCGCGGAGTTGGGGACTTCGAGGCCGAGCTTTTTGCAGGCGTCCTTGAACCACAGACGATCCTCTGCGACTTTAATGGCGCGCAGCGAAGCGCCGATCATTTCTACCCTGTATTTTTCCAGTACGCCGCTTTCGGACAATTCCACGGCAAGATTCAAGGCCGTCTGCCCGCCGACAGTGGGAAGCAGCGCATCGGGTTTTTCGCTCGCAATGATGGCTTCAAGATACTCTTTGGTCAGCGGCTCGATGTAGGTGCGGTGCGCCAATTCCGGATCGGTCATGATGGTGGCGGGATTGGAATTGACGAGGACAATGCGGTAGCCCTCGGCCTTCAGCGTCTTGACCGCCTGGGTGCCCGAATAATCGAATTCGCAGGCTTGCCCGATCAC
>JBEKVU010000133.1:0-9290 GCA_049513775.1 Candidatus Acidiferrum sp. | reverse complement strand
ACGCGTAATCGCGACACTCGTTTGTGTCTCAACCTGTCCCAAGTGAGCAAAATCCTTTACGCGCCTACCGCATTGCGCCGCCCTACGGTACACTTTTGCAGGGCCGCTCTGCATTGCGCACACACAGCATGAAACGCGTGCTTATCATCGAAGACGATCGCGATATCGACGAGCTGGTCCGTTACAATTTGGCGAACGAAGGCTTTCAGGTTTCCGCGGCGTTTGATGGCGGGTCCGGCCTGAGCACGCTGAAGAAAACTCCTCCGGATTTGCTGCTGCTCGACCTCATGCTTCCGAAAATGTCCGGCCTGGATATTTGCCGGGAAGTGCGGCGCGACGATTCCTTGAATCGTCTGCCGATTCTGATGCTGACGGCGCGCGGCGAAGAAGCGGATCGCGTGGTGGGCCTTGAAATGGGCGCGGACGATTACGTCACGAAACCCTTTAGCCCGCGCGAACTGCTGGCGCGGGTGAAAGCTTTGCTGCGGCGGGCCGAGCCGCCCGCGGATGCACCGCGGACCATCGAAGTGGGCAAGCTGGCCATCGATCCGGCTTCCTACCGCGTGAGCCACACAGGAAAACCCGTACCTTTGAGCACGCTGGAGTTCCGGTTGCTGTATTATTTAGCCTCGCGACCGAACCGCGTGTTCACGCGCGACCAGTTGCTGGATGCCGTTTGGGGCACGGACCGTTTTGTGACCCCGCGCAGCGTTGATGTTTACGTGCGGCGCTTGCGCGAAAAGATCGAAAGCGATCCGGAAAATCCCATCCATCTAAAGACTGTTCGTGGCGCGGGCTATTTGTTCGAAACTCGTGCGGCGTAATCTTTTCGCAAAACTCGCCTTCGCCTTCCTGGCACTGCTGACCCTCTCGCTGCTAGCCGTGGATTTTTTTGCCGAACGCGCGCTGCGTCGCGATTACGAGCGTACCGGCTTTGCAGAACTCGCCTCCCTGGCGCAAGTTGCGCGAGTGCACCCACCCTCGGCAGCGGCGCTGGCAAATCTGGATTCCGCCGATCCCGGCCTGCTCGAGTGGGCCGCGCAAATGTCGGCCACCGGCGTACGCGTCACAATCATCAATGCCCGCGGCAAAGTGCTGGCGGACACGCAAGTGGACGTGCGCACCTTGGGAAACCACGACGACCGCCCGGAAATCCGCGATGCTCTGGCGCGCGGCGAAGGACAATCGCTGCGCCTTAGCAGTTCACTGCGGCGCGATTTGCTGTATTACGCGATCCGGCAAGCCACCCCGTCCGGCGAACCGCTGATCCTGCGCTTTGCGCTGCCGCTGCAAACCAGCGACGAAGCGCTGGCGTATTTCCGCCGTAGTCTTTCGTTGTGGTCGCTGCTCATCCTGGTGCTAGCGGGCGCGGCTACGCTCATGGTGTCGCGAGCGTTCAGTGACCGGGTCGAGCGACTAAAAGAGTTTTCGCGGCGCGTTGCGGAAGGCGATTTTCGTCCGCTGCCGGGCGACGGTTCAGGCGACGCTCTGGAAGCGCTGGGCACGTCGCTGAACCAAACGGCCACACGGCTTGATGGGACAATTCGCACGCTAACCGAGGAACGCAATCTCTCCTCGGCGATTCTGGGGAGCATGGTCGAGGGCGTAGCGGTCGTGAGCGGCGCCGAACGGCTGGTCTTCGCCAACCCGGCATTCGCGGGAATTCTGGGGATCGATGTGCCGCCGAAATCGGGCAGCGCGCTGGTGGAAATTGTCCGGCAATCGGAACTGATTGAGGGCGTCCGAGAAGTGCTGCGGGGCGAGCCACGCGTGGAAACCGAAGTGGTCACCGGAACGCTGCGGCAACATTTTTTTGCGGCCACCGTGGCCAGCGTGAGCGCGGGAAAAACTTCCGGCGCGATCATTGTGCTGCACGACATCACGGACCTGCGCAAACTGGAACGGGTGCGGCGCGATTTCGTAGCCAATGTGTCGCACGAATTCAAAACCCCGCTTACCGCGATTCAGGGTTTTGCCGAGACGCTGCTGGCCGGAGCGCTCGATGATGTACAAAACCGCGGTCGGTTTCTGGAAATTATCGTCGAGCATTCGCGGCGGCTGGCGCGGCTCACCGACGATCTGCTAAAGCTTTCGAAGATGGACGCCGACCGGCTGGAACTGGAGATCACTGACACCAGCGTGACGCAGTTCGTGGCCACTTGTCTTGAGACGGCGCAGCGTCGCGCCGCCGAGAAAGAACTGGAGATCGTGGTGCAGGTTCCGGATAACCTTCCGGACATCGCGGCCGACCGCCGGCGGCTGGCCGAAGTGCTGCAAAACCTTTTGGACAACGCGATCCAGTACACGCTGGCCGGTGGGCAGATCAAGCTGAGCGCGACGCACAAGGCGCGGGACCGTGAAGTGATTTTTACGGTGTCCGATACGGGTATCGGCATTCCCAAGGCCGACCAACCCAGGATTTTCGAGCGTTTCTACCGCGTGGATGCGGCGCGCTCGCGTGAGGTCGGCGGGACGGGTCTGGGCTTGGCCATCGCCAAGCATCTGGTCGAGGTGCATGGCGGGCGGCTGTGGGTGGACAGCGAAATTGGCCAAGGTTCGCAATTCCATTTTTCGGTGCCGGAATTTGAAGAGGGGAGCACCGCGTCACGCTCGCCGCTCGGGACGCCTACGACCGGACGCAGCAACGGGCCACGACCGCACGCGCACTGATTGCGCAGGTGTGGATGGCTGGACGTTGGAAGGTTGCGCTTCTTGGGCTCCTGCCGTGGACCTGGGCCTTACGCCGCTAAAGGCAACGTCAAGCCTTTCAGAAAATCGTTGAAGGGCAAGCCACACTCCCAGGCAATCGTACGTTCATATAACTGTTAACAGCGCGTAACATCGCCCATTCATACTCATTACGGGCGGAAGTGTATTTACGGCACTTCGCTCCTCTTCGGTTGCCGGACTGATACCTAAGGGGATTTGATGAATACTTCGTCTTCTACCACGGATTTGTCTTCCACGCCGACCACGGCTTTGCCTTCGAAACTTTCCGACGCGGTGATGTACGACACCCTGGTGAATTATCTGGTGTCCATGGCACGCACGGTCGAAGGGGCCATGAACCGGGCGCTCGATGCCATCGTGAGCCTGGATAACCCGCGCACGGCGGCGATGCCGAGCGAAGTTTTTCTGCTCGAGCCACGCATCAATGAGATGGAAATCGTGATCGACGAGCACGCCATCCGGCTCCTGCGGCAAGGCTCGTTTATCGATGATGAACTGCGGCTGATCGTGGCGGCACTGAAAATCACCAATGATTTAGAGCGGATTGGGGACATCGCGGTGAATCTGGCGCAGCGGGTGATCTCGTTGCGCGAGATGCCCGGCGCGCAGGTGCCTGAAGAGCTGGCGCCGATGGCCTCGGCAGTGCGGGCAATGGTGAGCAAGAGTCTTGGCGCGCTGATCTTTCGCAACGTGGATATGGCCACCAACGTTCTCGAAAGCGACGATCTGGTCGACCAATATCGCGACCGGATTTTCGAGCAGTTGCTGCAGCGCATGACGCTGGACACGCAGGTGGTCAGCCCGGGGCTGCAATTTGTTTTGGCGACGCGGCATCTGGAACGCATTGCGGACCACGCGACGAATATCGCGGAGGACATTATTTTCTGGGTGCGCGGGCTCGACGTGCGGCATGGGAGGGGGTTATTGGCACAGGGATTGGCGGCAGGAGATGCGGCGAGCCGGCCGGAAGGCGTTACCAACAATTCACATGCGCTTCATTCAGGTGTGACCCCGGATTGCGAGACTGAGCGTGCTTGATCTTCAGTAATTGTCCTACCTTGGGGACCGGCGCACCCCTGGCTCCGGTCCCCATCTCCCCCTTTTTGCTGGTACCAATTTCCAATCCGGAACGAGTTGAAAGGGCTTGACGGGCATCCCGGTCATCTAAAGCGTCTCTCTACCAAAGTAGCCGCTTCCCAGCGGTCGAGGGCGGGAAGCCGTATTTCGGTTCGGGAGAATGGCCTTGGCTTTTCAACATTCGTTCGTCTGTTTCCACCGCATATGTTGTCGCCGCTGTCTGTTCTCATAAGCTAACACCAAATAAAATGTTTTGGGTTATGGCGACCACAACCCCAGCGGCCGCTACGACCACCGCTTCGGCGCTCCATCCCGGCGTAGCCACCCTGAAGACCAGCAATGAGAGATTGATCAATACGGTCGCGACCGCTGGAAACTCGGGCGAATCGCAATTGGCTGATTCCGATGACGGCCCACCCTCCATCCGCATTAAGGGAATCAATATCACGCCGGGCGGTTTCGTCGCCGCAGAAAGCGTGTTCCGCAATCGCGCGGCCTCTTCGCCAGGTTCAGCCGCCTCGAGCTTAGTCGTCACTTGTAGAGGCATCGCCGGGTCACCCCCAGCTCCTTGGCCAACTCATCGACGCTCTCGCAGGTCCTCATGCGCTCTACGGCCATGCGCTGAAACTTCCGGGAATATCGCTTTCTTCTCCCCACCTGTGGTTCCTCTCCCGGAGAGTGTGCCCATCGCGAATGTGCCAATTCAAGGGGTCATTCCATTTACCGAAGCATTAACGTCGATCCTCGATCGTTTATCTCCAATTAGCGGCTTCTGGCTACTACGCGCACTCCTTCAGAAAGCACTCTCCCAGGGCTTTTCTAGCTGGAACTCTTTGGCGACGTCGCCGCGCGTTTGGTCTTTGTACCACGTCCTACGTCGGGGATCGGCGCTCCCCAGGCTCCGATCCACATCTCCCTCTTGGGGTGTCTCTGGAGTCCCTGCCGTTTTGAAACTGAGGCCTTGACCGACCGGCGTACGCCGCTTATGTTGGACAGGCTGCATCTAACTAGTCTGCATGCCTACAGACCATCCAACACGCGGGTTTAGCGACGTCTCAAAATGGCAAATCGCGGTCTGTTTGCTGCTGGCGGCCCTGGTCCTTTACAACCCATTTATGGGGACGCAAGAATCTTCTGCGTATACATGCCTCCGGCATGCACCCAGCAATCGCGCGACGGTTGGAGCTTCGGAGCTACAACATTTCTCGCCGATCGATAGTGGAAGTTTTGCGGCTACGCGAGGCATCCTCATTTTCCCGCGCCTGGTGCCGGCGAAGCCGCAAGCAAACGCGAAGTACGGGCCCGTAGCGGAAGCGCCAAGTTCGCCGCTGCTCGGGCAGTCCGCTAGTTTGTGGTTTCGACCCCCTCCCGCTGTTTAAGCAAATCCGTCGCCAGAAGTGGTAATCGCGGCCTATGTTCGTAGCAGTCGTTTCGCGGCATCGCGCACAGATATTTCCTAGGCCCGGTCCGCGCGCTGAATTTCCTGGGACGCAGGACGGTGCCGAAAAATGTGGCGCCAGAAGGTCCCCGTCATCCCAGCAAACGGAAAATGCATGAGCCAAAAATGTCGCGAACAAAAATTATAGTTACGGTGGTGGCAGTCGTAGTTATTGGGCTGTTGGTCTGGCGTTGGCAGACCCACACTCCGGCGGACGCTGCGGAAGATAGAGCAGCGCATGCCGAGAGCATCTCAGAGGCCTCTTCCGGTGATCCAACCGCAGCGGTCGTGCGCGTGCAGCGACGAACGCTCGGGGCAACCCTGACGATCGCGGGAGAGTTCAAGGCCTTTCAGGACGTGGATGTGCACGCCAAAGTGGCCGGTTACATTCGGCACATGTATGTGGACGTAGGTGACCACGTGAAGGAAGGGCAGATACTGGCGGTACTGGAAGTGCCGGAATTGGCCGCACAGTTGTCCGGTGCCGAGGCTGCGGTACGGGCCGCCGCAGAACAGGTCCGTCGCGCGCAAGGTGATGTGCAGCGAGCGCAGTCGACACATGTGGCGGCGCATTCTGCGTACACACGGTTGAAGCAAGCCGCGGATTCGCGCGCTGGCCTGGTGGCGCAACAGGAAGTGGACGATTCGCAGGCCAAGGATTTGGAGGCGGAAGGGCAGCAGTCCAGCGCGGAGGCTGCGTTGTCCGCGGCTAGGCAGCAGTTGGAAGTGGCCGAGGCCAATCGCAAGCAGATGAGCGCCATGGCAGACTACACGCGGATTACTGCGCCCTTTGCCGGAGTGATTACCAGCCGCACCGCGGACACGGGTTCGCTGGTGTCCGCGGGAACTACGGGAGGAAGCCAATCGGTTCCAGTCGTGCGCCTCGCGCAGGTGTCGGTGTTGCGCCTGGTATTGGAGATACCCGAATCGGTAGCGGCGCAGATTCATCTGGGAGAAGTGGTAAACCTGCGAGTGCAGGCCCTGGAGCGCGATATTCAGGGCAAAGTCTCGCGCTTTGCGGATTCCCTGGACTTACAGACGCGCACCATGGAGACCGAGATTGACGTCGACAACCGCAACGGGCAGCTGATACCGGGAATGTATGTCGAAGCGCATCTGGCGCTGCAACAAAAGCAAAATGTGCCGAGCATTCCGCTGCAAAGCGTGCAACGCAACGGCGATGACGCCACCGTATTCGCGGTGACGTCGCAAAATGAGGTGGACGAGCGTCATGTGCGGCTCGGCGCCGAAGACAACACCTATGTAGAAGTGCTCTCCGGCCTGGTAGAGGGCGACCGGGTGATCTTGGGCAATCGCAGTCTGTTCCGCGGTGGTCAGAAGGTTCAACCCAAGGAAGTAAGCGCCCAGGACGAAGTGCCTGCACCGAGCCCGGCTCCAAGCGGGGCGGCAAAATCCGGTGGCGCCGACAACGGGAAGGACCGCTAATGTCGGGCTTCTCCGTCAAGTACCCCTTCCTGATTATAGTCGCGTGCCTGGTTATCGCCATTGTGGGAACGGTGACCCTGGTGCGCATGCCCGTGGACCTTTTCCCGCCCATCAATATCCCCGTGGTGGTGGTGGCCACGTTTTACTCCGGCATGCCGCCGCAGCAAATTGAAACCAATATCACCAATCCGTTTGAGCGTTTTTTTACGTTGGCGAGCGGCGTGGACCACATCGAATCGCGGTCGTTGCCCGGCGTGAGCCTGATCAAGATTTATTTTCAGGCGGGGACCAACGCGGATTCCGACGTAAGCGCCGTTTCGAATCTGGCGATGGCGGACTTGCGCCGCCTGCCCCCCGGCACCCTGCCGCCCGTGGTCCTGAAATTTGACGCCAGCAGTCTGCCGGTATGTCTGATCACCCTGAAAGGGCAGGGACTCAACGAAACCGAGCTGCACGATATCGGGCAGTACACCATCCGCAATCAAATCGCCAACGTGCCCGGCGCGTCGGTGCCACAGCCCTTCGGCGGACTGTACCGCCAAATCATGGTGTACGTGGATCCGATGAAGCTGCAGGCCCACGAATTGAGTCCCATGGACGTGGTGCGGCAGATCAACGAGAGCAATTTAATTCTGCCCGCGGGAGACGTGAAAATCGGGCCCTTCGATTACAACTTGTATTCGAACAGCCAGGCGCCTTCGGCCGCGGCCATCAACAGCATGCCGCTGAAAACTGTGGGGCAATCAAGCGTATTGGTCGGTGATATTGGCAAAGCCGTGGACGCGCAAGCCATTCAGACCAATATTGTGCGCGTGGATGGCCAGCCCTCGGTGTATCTGCCAATTCTCAAGCAAGGTGGGGACACCAACACCATCGCGGTGGTCGACGGTATCCGCGCAGCGCTGCGCAACTTGGTAGATATCCCCCAACAACTAAAAACCCGAGTGGTGTTCGATCAATCGCTCTTTGTGAAGACGGCCATCGACAACTTGATTCACGAAGGCGCGATCGGATTAATCCTCACCGGGGTGATGATTTTGCTTTTCCTGGGCAGCCTGCGCGCCACCGCCGCGGTGTTCCTTTCCATCCCGCTTTCCGCGCTGGCTGCGTTTTTGGCCATCAGCGCTGGCGGCGGCACGGTGAACACCATGGTGCTAGGTGGGCTGGCGTTGGTTTTTTCGCGTTTGATCGACAATTCTGTGATCGTGCTAGAAAATATTTTTCGTCATCTAGAAATGGGCGAAGCTCCGGAAGAAGCCGCCGTCAAGGGCGGCCAGGAAGTTGCGCTGGCGGTTCTGGCGGCCACGCTGACGACGGCCGTCGTATTTTTCCCGGTGTTGTTTCTGTACGGCGTAAGCCGCTTCTTATTCGTGGCGCTGGCCACCGCCGTAATTCTGTCGTTGTTCGCTTCGTACTTCGTAGCCATGACTGTCGTGCCGTTGTTCTGCGCGAAATTCATCAGCGGGCATCAAGCCCACGAAGAAGTTGGGGACACCTCGTTCTTCTCGCGCTTTGGAAAGATCGGAAAAGCTTTCAACGTTTACTTCGACAAGTCAGTTGCCAAGTACGACCGCACTCTTGCGGTCTCGCTGCGGCGTCCGGTAGCCACCGTGGTCGGCCTCGCCGGAGTCTCCTTGCTGAGCATGGCGCTCTACCCGTTCTTGGGCGTTTCTTTTTTCCCGCGTACGGACCCCGGGCAATTTGTAATTAATCTGAAGGCCCCCTCAGGGACGCGCGTGGAGGTGACCCAGGACTACGTCAAGCAAGTGGAAGATATCATTCGCAATGCGGTGCCGCCCAACGAGCTGCAGATCATCGTCGCCAACATCGGACTAACCACCGATTTTTCTGCCATTTACACGTCCAACGCTGGTCCCCACACGGCCTTCGTGCAAGTAAGCCTCAAGGAAGGTCACAAAACCGGCAGCTACGAATACATGCGCCGGGTGCGCCAGCAGCTCAGCGAGAAATTGCCACAACTGAGCACCTATTTTCAATCGGGCGGCTTGGTCGACGCGGTCATCAATCTCGGCCTGCCCGCGCCCATCGACATCCAAGTCAGTGGCAACAGTCTGCGCGAAGCCTACGCCACGGCCGCAAAAATAGCCGGCCCCATCCGCGACTTGAAGGGCGTCAGCGATATTTTAATCCCGCAGGACATCGACTATCCCGCCCTGCTGCTGGACATCGACCGCGAAAAGGCCGGGCTACTCGGGCTCTCGCAAAAAGAGGTGGTGGACAACGTCATCACCGCCCTCACTTCCAACGGCATGATCGCTCCCAATTATTGGATCGATCCGAAAAGCGGCAATCCCTATATGCTGACGGTGCAATACCCAGAAAATTCCGTAAAATCCATCACCGACCTGAAACAAATTCCCTTGCGCGGCGCCCACAACACCGAGCCCACCTCCCTCGACTCCGTCGTGCACATCACATCCATCCCTTCGCCCACTGAAGTGGACCATTACCAGCTACAGCGCGTGATCGACATCTACGTCTCACCGAAAAATCAGGACCTCGGCGACATCACGAGACAGATCGAACGGATCGTCAAAAACACCGTTCTGCCTGAAGGCGTGCGCGTCAACTTGCGTGG
>JBEKVU010000132.1:0-9297 GCA_049513775.1 Candidatus Acidiferrum sp. | reverse complement strand
GTAGGGCACACGCGACGCATATGGACACAACGCGTAGTAATCGCCCTGCACGTCCACGATGCGCTTGCCTGATTTTTCTTCCTGACGCACCATGTCGCAGAAAATGCAGCGTTCTTTTTCCTTGTACCAATCGTGCGAGGCGGAAAGCTCGTACTTGATGCGGCGCGGAACAAAAATCGTGGCGGTAATCTGCGAGTGCGCATGGGCAAACTCTTCGCCCGCCAGCGCGCCCTGATTCTTGAAGATGCTCACATACTTAAAACGCGGATCCTTTTTCAAGTCGGCAATGCGGGCGCCCCATACGGAAAGCACGCGGTCGAGTTCTTCGTCGCTGAAGCGCGACATGCGTTTCTCATGCTGGGGCGTTTCGATTACCACCTCGTGCGCACCCGTCGCGCCCATCTTGTCGTACATGCCTTCAGCTAATCGGCCGGGCTCGCCCTCGATGCGGTATAGCGGGTCAGGGTGCGCAATCACCCGCACTTGCCAGGTCCCTTCCGGTGGGAAGGACATGATTGCGGGTAGTTTGTCGACGATTTCCGGCTCCAGGGGACACACCGGTGCTTCGCCAAGCGATTCGCGCTTGCCCAGAACCACCCAGCTCTGCGTGATGGGGTCTCTTCGAAGTTCCATGCGGTAGTTTTCTCAGGTGCGCAAGGGCAGCGCAGGGTCCAGAATTGCATTTTTTGGTGAGGCGTCTGGTGCAGTAAGTTTCTTTCCCCGGTCGAGTAATGTCAAGCAATGGCGTGCTGAGCGATGCAAAGTTTGCCCCTGCTAACCTTATCTGCGCTGTCGCGTCCATTCGACAGGAGTCCGGGCATGAGATCACGAAGACTGCTGCTTATGGGATCAGCGATCGTCGGCATCGTTCTCTTGAACGGCTCAGCCAGTCCACTTGCGCGATGCCAAAGTTCACCGGGCTCAGTGGGCGTGGTCCCGCTGCGTGATGGATCGCATGACTTCGACTTCCTGATCGGCGACTGGAAAGCTCACGTTCGCGTGCTCCGCGACCGACTCAACGGATCGAACGACTGGGTGGAATATAACGGGATTTCGAACCACAAAAAGCTACTTGACAGCAATGCGAATTTTGAAGAATTCGACGCCTATAGCGAGCAACTCCAGAAGCGCAACAAAGGCCAGACGCTCAGGCTCTACAATCCGGAGAGCCACCAATGGTCGATCTACCTAGTGGACGTCGACAAGGGAACGCTCGACTTGCCACCAGTTATCGGACAATTTACTGAAAATCGCGGCGAGTTCTACAATCAAGACACCTACAAAGGCCGGGCTATCTACGTGCGCTACGTATGGATGAATATCTCTCCAAAGTCCGCTCGGATGGAGCAGTCGTGGTCGGCCGACGGTGGAAAAACCTGGGAAGTGAACTGGATCTGCGAGCTATCGCGATAAGCGGCGCCCGAATAAAAGACGCAAAGTTTTGCTTGGCATCTACATGCACACCATCCACATGCGCGCAGGCCTTCTCGCCACATTTTTAGGGATCTCTCCCGCGTCGGCTGCGATGTGCGGTACCGGCGTCCTGCTTTCCCTGGTTGCGCTGTGGGCTGCGAAGAACGACATCGCGCAGGCCCGTGGCTTGGACAAGGTCGTGGTCTTGAGCAATTTGTGCTTCGCGGTACCATTGGCGATCTTCGGCGCGGAGCATCTCACGGGCGCAAGATCCATCATGCTCGGCATTCCCACGTACATGCCGTGGCGACTGTTTTGGGCGTACTTCGTCGGGTTTGCGTTGTTGGCCGCGTCTTTGAGCATTGCCACAAAAATTCAGGTGCACTGGTCCGGTTTGCTGTTCGGGATCATGATGCTTATTTTTGTGGCGATGCTGCATTTTCCGCGAGCGCTCGCCAGCCCCGGTGAAAGGATTCCGTGGACGATCGTCATCCGCGAATTGTCTTTCGCGGGCGGAGGCTGGATTCTTGCGGGAAACGCGATGCCCGGGCCAGGCGGAAGCAAGCTCGTTACCGGGGGCCGCGTGTTGCTCGCGATCGCTGCAATATTCTTTGGCGTTGAGCATTTCCTGCACCCGGCGGGATGCCCCGGGGTGCCGCTCGAAAAACTGACGCCGGCTTGGATTCCGGGCCGTTTGCTCATCGGATATCTGACAGGTGCGATACTTCTGGCTGCCGGAGCGAGCATTCTGCTGGCCAAGAAGACCCGGATGGCGGCAACCTACCTCGGGACATGGATTGTGCTGCTGGTTTTGTTCATCTACGTACCGATTCTGATCACGCAGATTTCCGATCCGAGCACCGGGACTCAGGTTGAGGGGATCAACTACTTTGCGGACACGCTGCTGTTTGGCGGAGCGATTCTGGCGCTCGCGAGCGCTACGCCACGCGCGGATTAACGTACCGCCTGCCGAGATATTACGAGCCATAGCCAACAAGATGGAAGCTCGTAGGATAGAATCCCGGGTATGTTGTTTATGGTGCTGGAACGTTTTAAAGGCGGCGATCCGCAGCCGATTGGCCGGCGCTTTCGCGAGAAAGGCCGCATGATGCCGGATGGCGTGGCCTATCACGGCAGTTGGGTAGACCGCGCGGAAATGCGCTGCTTCCAGGTGATGGAAGCAGCGAGCGCCGAATCGCTGGATGACTGGATTCGTTCTTGGAATGATCTGGTTGATTTTTAGATCGTGCCGGTTTTGACGTCCGCGGAATTCTGGTCCGAGATCAAGATCGAATAGGGAATTGCAGTTGGTGCTTGGTTTCCTGCTCAGCGAGGACCCCGAGCGTTCTCGCAAATGTTACCCTGTAGCTTTGTGGAATCTGACATCACATTCATGCAGCAGGCCCTCGAAGAGGCACGCGCGGCCGCAATCGCCGACGAGGTGCCCATCGGCGCTGTGCTCGTGCATAGCGGCGAAATTATCGCGCGCGGCAACAACCGCACCATTCGCGATTGCGATCCTACCGCGCACGCGGAAATCGTGGCGTTGCGCGCCGCAGCCAGGCATTTTGCGAATCATCGGCTGGCGGACACCACGCTCTACGTCACTCTCGAACCCTGCATCATGTGCGCTGGAGCAATCATCCAGGCACGCGTCGCCCGCCTGGTCTACGGCGCCGATGACCCCAAGGGCGGCGCTGCCCGCACCTGTTTCGCGGCTTTGACGCACGCCGCGCTCAATCACCAAGTGCCGTTTGACGCCGGCGTCCTTGCGGAAGAATCGGTGAAGTTGTTGCAAAACTTTTTCGCAGCGAGGCGCTAGCGACCCAGGCTGACTTGCGACCGGCTGGCGTCAAGGAAGGGCGATTTTCAGCGATAGAAAAAGGCTGGATGCGCATGGCTATTACGCCGCATTTAACCGACCGCAGATGGATCACAATCAAAGAGCCTTATTCCTTCTCTTGGGCGTGCTCTCCGCCGTGCTTCTGTTACTGCAGCGTCCGACAGCGAAAGTCATCCTGCTATTGCTCGTGACGACCTGGTCTTTCTGTCGCTTTTACTATTTCGCGTTCTATGTAATGCAACATTACGTGGATGCGGATTACAAATATTCCGGTCTGCTTTCCCTGGCCCACTATTTTATAAAGAAGAAGGCTTGAGGCCGTACGCCATCCGCGCTACCACGGTCTGCAGTGATTGCCGCACTCCACAACGCTCTGTTAGGATTGAAGCATAGACAATCGCGCGTCATCTTGCCTAGAGGCCGGATTGCAGTGTCCCCTCCAGAAGCTCGGCGCGATGGCCCAAAAACACGGAGAGGTGGCTGAGCGGTTGAAAGCACTCGCCTCGAAAGCGAGCGTGCGGGAAACCGTACCGTGGGTTCGAATCCCACCCTCTCCGCCATTACCGGAGTGTAAGTCTAGAAGGGGATCTCAGGGAATGTAAGTTGAAAACGTATAATCCTGATCCTTCTGA
The DNA here is from genome assembly GCA_049513775.1 of Candidatus Acidiferrum sp. Classification (GTDB taxonomy): domain Bacteria; phylum Acidobacteriota; class Terriglobia; order Acidiferrales; family UBA7541; genus Acidiferrum. The sequence continues at coordinate 5,409 of JBEKVU010000132.1, read as the reverse complement.
GGTGTGTGGCAAACGAAGCAAGCCTGAGTGCCATGCGGGGCATCGGGAACGAGTGGCTTCGAAGGGTCGCCGCCGGCCCAAACTTGAAAGCCCCATCCGCCATTCGTCGAATATTTCTTCCCGTCTTTGATCATTACAGTGACGGCTTTCTTGTTGCCTTCGACGTAAGAACCATCTTTAACTGAGAAGTCGTGAACGTCATCCGCAAAAATGGTTCCGTCCGGATAAGGAAACGGACCTCCGGCTTTCAAGGTGGGCAGCCCCTTCGCGTTCACATAGATCAGATGCATGCCACCGATTTGACTGGAGATTGGACTATCCTTGGTCACGATCATGGAGTTCACTGCAAACCAGTCACGGAATCCGGTCGGGAACGGAACGTCATCGCCCGACGATATCGTTGCGATGGCACTCATCGTCACTAATGTCGTCGCGAGGCCGAAAATACGTAAGAAATTACCCGGCATTGTTACTCCTCCCAAGTCAGGTCTTGATCCACAAAACTAACAAACTCGGCCAGCCCAGAGCTGTCTACGGGACGCTCACGGGGTCGGACTGTCGAAGCACAACCTGATTTGCATCACCGGTCTCAACGACAATCAGAAATCGTTCCGAGGGTACAGAATGGGATTCTGAACTCCTCACCGCGAGTACCTTCAGCGGTCCGATGACCTGAACGATACCGGCGCCATCGGGATTTGTCTTGAGAAACGCCAGAGATTCGCGTTTTCCAAAAGGTGAATGTTTGGAATCCGCTAAATACACTTCATACTGCGCACGCGGTGCGAGCCCCTGGGCCGCTATTTCAACGAGATCCAAAAGTCCCAGCGAGTTCACGGCAACCGAGGCCCGTGCGTTCGGAAATGCAGCCCCTGCCGCTTCCAATTGCAGGCGTGTGATATTGCCGGCTTCTCCTAATGCGACGAGATTTTCTGTGCCCGGGCCGTCCGGGACGGCGTTCGGGACGTAGACCAATGCTTGAGTCGTCTGCCCAATTGGAATATCGGCGATCACTCTGTTTGTAGTCGTGTCAATCGCGGCGGCTGCGCCGCCGTTCTCGAAGGCCACATACATTCTGGATCCATCGCCCGACGGCCAAATTCCGTGCGGGAGATTTCCGACGGGGATCGTCGCAGCCAGTTGCGGCGTAACGCCTCTCCGGAAGACTTTCACCACGTTCAATCCGCCAATGGTTACATAGGCAAATTTGCCCTTGCGGTTATTCGCAAAATTTACGTGATTTGTAATCGGTCCGGTTTCCAGCAAAACCTTGTGTTCAAAGGGTGGCTTCGCGCTGTACACCTGGACTCGTCCAGTGTCTTTCAGAGTGATCCATACTTCGTCGTTCTCGGGAGTGACGGCGATGTTTGGGCAAAAGGGACTCGCTTGCGATAGCCGCTTCACAATCTGATGCGATGCGACATCAACAACGGCAAGTTCGGGATTGAAACTGGAGCAGACGAACCCATAGCGGCCGTCCGGGCCGAATGCGGTCATGCCAGGGCCGTCGGCCATTTCGATGCGCCGGGTTTCTTTCAAGAGGAGCGGATCAATTACGGAGACATAATTTTCCCCGCGCACGGTCACCCACAGTTCGCGCCCGTCGGGCGTGAAAAACGCCTCATGTGGCGAGCGGCCAACGTAAATAGTTGTGTTCACTTTGTTCGTGGCTGTGTCAATCAAAGTGACGGAATTCGATCCGACCGAGACGACCGCGAGCGTTTTGGAATCCGGAGCGTAGCCCAAGCCGTGTACAAGAAGTTGCCCCTTATAGAGAGGACTGAGGGCGCCCGGTACTGGATCGCCGAGCCGGATTACGCCTAGGAGCTTGTTGCTTGCAGGGTCGATCACCGAAACCGTGTTCGATGTCTGGTCAGCAGCATAAACGCGGTCGTGGTCCGAAACGGGAATGTCTGCTCGGCCCCACGGTCCTTGCTGCGCGAAGGCGGATGGCACCAACACTAAGAACGACAAGAAACTGATCGTTTTCACCCTATTGTTCTCTTTTCTGTTCCTGCGACGACGCTTTGTCAGCTTTCTCTGACGCGGACGGAGGCCGCTGGATCCAAAGTTGCATCAATTCAATTTCGGATTGCTGGTCGGTAACGATCTCTTGGGCCAGTCTGCGCACCCGTGGGTCCTGACCGTAAAGAAGCTCGGTTTTTGCCATGTCGATCGCGGCCTGATGATGGGGCAGCATAAGCCTAGTGAAATCAAGGTCCGGGTTTCCTGAACTCTCGACAGAAGCCATCGTCGCGTGCATTTTGTCCATCGCCGACATGTACTCGCGCCAAGCCGGGTCGGGACCGCCGCTCTTTGCGTGGGAGGGCAAATCGGATTGCAATGCGGTGGACGTCGCAGCGAGGCTAAGCGCCAGGAAAATTGGTAAGCATGGGGCCTTTTTGTTCACGGGCTATCTCCTTACACTTGCGCTTCGCCGCCATCGACGAAGAGCTCCGCGCCGGTTACATGACGGCTTCGTCCAGTTCTTTCTCGCGACGGCCGGTAATGAAAACATAGGCGCCTTCCGCCACGAACTCTTGCGCCGCGGCAAAACCGATTCCGGTGCTGCCGCCGGTTACGAGGGCTATCTTTCCAGCGAGTCTGTTTGACATGAAAAGCCTCCGAATCCGTTTAGGCCGACGCGACGCGGGCCGTTTCGTGACGGAGTGGGAAAGCAGCTTCTCTCGAGCGAGAAAGGCCCAGCTTTCGCATCTTGCCAATCAACGTCGTCCTTTTAATGCCTAGACTTCTTGCCGCGCCCTTCGGACCGCCAATGACCCAGTCTGCCGCTTTGATTGCCTCCAGGATGAAGTTCGATTCGGCTTGGGCAAGGGTCTTTGGGGCAGCGGATACATTTCGTTCCGGCAACATAAGACTGTCCAAGGGAGCGACGAGCGACGTATCGGGAGACATGATGACTGCGCGCTCGATGAAGTTCTGCAACTCGCGGATGTTGCCCGGCCATGAGTACTGTGCAAGAGCACGCATAGTATCGTCGGAGACTGTCTCCACCTGTCGGTTCATGCGGCGGACGCAGTCACGTACGAACGCGTTCACCAGCAACGGAATGTCTTCACGACGCTCGCGTAGAGGCGGCAGCGACACGGGGAAAATGTTCAAGCGAAAAAACAGATCGCTGCGAAAGAGCCCGTGAGCGACCATTTGTTTTAAATCCCTGTGCGTGGCAGCCACAATCCGAACATTCACCTGCTGGGTCTGATTACTTCCCAACCTTTCGAATTCCTGTTCCTGGAGAACACGAAGGAGTTTGGCCTGGAGTTCGAGGGGGATATCGCCGATCTCATCGAGGAATAGAGTTCCGTTGTGCGCCAGTTCGAAGCGGCCCATTTTGCGCGCAATCGCGCCAGTGAATGCTCCCTTTTCGTGGCCAAAGAGTTCGCTTTCGAGCAGTCCCAACGGGATCGCCGCACAGTTGAATCTCACAAATGGTCGATCTCGGCGCGGACTCAGGTTGTGTACGGCGCGCGCGATGAGTTCTTTTCCAGTCCCTGTTTCGCCGGTGACTAACACGGTTGCGTCGGTCGGAGCCACGGTGGTGACCTGCGCCAAGGTCATTTTCATGACAGGGCTGTGGCCGATCATTCCTTCAAACCGGAAAGTCTGTGTGGCTTTCTCTTTTGGAGGCTTGGCGATTCGCGGACGAAAGAGTTCAGCTGACCGCCGGTTGCGCCGGGCGCGGATCGTATCTTCATTCATTGTGGTTCTCCTGCGAAATCTTGGATGTCTCGGTGAGCAATGTAGATCGAACTGTTTGGTCGAATGTTCCGGTTTTGGTCCATTCTTCCAAAGTTCGTGGCGCCCGAAGGGCTTAGAGTAGATAGGTTCCGAATGCCTCGCCACCTTGTAAACGACAGGAAACTTACTGGAGTTATGTGCAGGTGTGGATGGACCGCCAGGGGTTACAAAGGGGTCTGACCGCTTGAAGTTAGTTCGGGTCGCCGTTTCGGTAAGGTCCGCCGAGCATACCCTTGATTCGCTTATAGAGGGCCCGCCACAAGGAGGTATGCCCACGGAAGATAACGTGCCCTGGGACTTTCAGATCGATTCTGGTTCCGGAAGATTCAGAACTTGAGATATTCAGCTCGCTTCCAATCCGCAATGCCCGTTCACGCATACCTTGGAGCCCGAAATGCCCCGCTTTCCCTTCGACGAGCACGTTGGGAGGTACGCCTTCTCCGTTGTCGGAAATGCTGAGTAGAAGATCTGCCGAGTACGTCAGATTCACTCGCAAAAGACTCGCCTTTGAATGCAGGCATGCGTTCCGGATGGCTTCATAACCGATCCGATAGATTTCATCCCGTACGATCGGGTGCATGTCCGTGGCTTTTCCGTCTACCTCGAAGACAGTTTCGGGAAAGCCTTGGATGCGGCAGTCTTCCAGTGCTCTCCGAAACGATTCTGCCAAGTCATTGGTTTCCGTGGTCGAAGCGCGCAACGAGTTTAGGGCTGCCCGTCCTTCTTGGGTTGCCTGTCCTAACCAATCCGCTAAGCGTTGCATCGCACGGCGCATGCTCGGCAGGTCCGTGGACTCGTCCAGGGCGTTCTCCGCGACCATTTTGCTGCCCTGAATCGTTTGGAGGAGGGTGTCGTGAAACTCGCGGGCCAAGCGGGTGCGTTCGGCCAGACGATCATCGAAGCGAGCGCTGATGGCCGCCGCAACCTGTCTGACTCGCATGGTGTAGATCACCCAAGCGAGTAGAGCAACGCAGAGCATCGAAAGAATCAGGAACCAGTTCGTTTGATACCACGCGGCGGCGACTCTAAATTCGAGGGTTGCCCCCTCCTCGTTCCAGACTCCATCGTTATTGCAAGCCACCACCCGAAATGTGTACTTGCCCGGCCGAAGATCGGTGTAAAAAGCTTGCCGGCGTGATCCGGGTTCCTCCCAGGCCGAATCGCGGCCCGCGAGTCTGTAGCGGAAGCGGACTTTTTGTGGCGTGACAAAACTCAGAGCGGTGTAATCGATCTGAAGGTCGCGCGTCAGCGGAGGAAGCAAGAGACCGTCTTGCGGTGAGTACGTTTTTCGGTCCGCAACAATTCCCTCGATGTGTACTGGAGGCGGTATTTTGTTGCCGGTGATTCGGCTGGGGTCGAGCATCTGCAATACGACACCATCCGCGAACCACACTTTTCCGTCGGCGGATCTCGCCGCAGAAACGAAAGGGGCGCGCCCCGGAAGTGCGCCATCGTATACATCAAACACTCTTGGTTGAAGTACGGCTTCGGAATTCTTCCACCATTGTTGCAGGCTGCCCGCAGCGATCTCCGCGATGCCGCACTGCGTGTTCAGCCAGAGATTTCCCCGATCGTCAAAAACGAAGGCGTAGACCGTATCGCAGGGAAGCCCGTTCCGAGTCGTAAGCGTCAGCTGTTTGCCGCGTCTCC
>JBEKVU010000131.1:0-9340 GCA_049513775.1 Candidatus Acidiferrum sp. | reverse complement strand
CCACCGCGTCCTGCGCGACCCGGTGGCCCGCGTCGAGTATTTGCTGGCCACCCTAGGCGCGCGCAAGGAGGGCGAGCACAAGCAGCAAGCCCCGCCGGAACTCCTCGAAGAAGTTTTTGAACTGAACGAATCGCTCGATGAACTGCGCGACGCCAAATCCGCGGGCGGCGATTTGGCGGCCCTGAAAGTCCGCCTCAGCGGCGCGGAGAAAACGTTCCAGGCCAAGCTGGCCGAAGTGGACAGCGAGCTGTTTCAAGCCGCCGCGCAGTGGGACGCCGCTATCGACGCGGAATTCGCCGGCGCCAAGAACCAATCCGAGCGCGACGCTATCAAGAAGCAACTCAACGAATTACTGAATCGTCGCTCCTACATCCGGAATCTAGTCGTCAACGTCCAAAAGGAGCTTGTCTAGCGCCGGGCGACTGTTCTTGCGCCCTGCGGCTTTTGCCATGTCACGAATCGTCGGCATCGACCTAGGCACCACCAACAGTCTCGTCGCGTATATCGACGCGCAGACAAAAGAGCCGAAGTGTATTCCGGGACCCTACGGTTCCACACTCTGCCCCTCGGTGGTCAGCCTGGACGCGGACGGCAGCATCATCGTAGGCGAAGCAGCCAAGCGCCGCCTCTTGACGCAACCGGAACGCACCATTTATTCCGTAAAACGCCTGATGGGTCGCGGCTCTGCTGACGTACAAACCGAACTAAAACTCTTCCCATTCCGCATCGATCCGAATTCTAAGAACGTAATCCGTGTGCAGCTTGGCGATAGATATTTTACTCCTCCGGAAATTGCCGCGTTTGTCCTGCGGGAACTGAAAAATTGGGCCGAAGCATTTCTTGGCGAAACAGTTGAACGCGCGGTCGTCACCGTTCCCGCGTACTTCAACGACGCGCAACGCCAAGCCACCAAAGACGCCGGCAAAATCGCCGGCCTCGAAATCGTCCGCCTGGTCAACGAGCCCACGGCAGCAGCCCTGGCCTACGGCCTGCACGAAAAGCAGCGCGGCCACGTAGCCGTCTACGATCTCGGCGGCGGCACCTTCGACATTTCCGTGCTGAAACTCATTTCCACCAGCGAAGGCGACATTTACCAAGTGCTGGCCACCAACGGCGACACGCACCTCGGCGGCGACGACATAGACAACCTAATGCAGGCCAGCACGCGCGAGAAAATCCGCCAGGAACACGGTGTGGATATTGCGTCGAAGCCGCAAGTCGCCCAAGAACTCCGCAAAGCATTGATCACCGCGAAACATCAGCTATCGACCGAATCCAGTGTAGATATTCGTTTTCCGTTGTCCAACGGCGCGGTTTTCTCGACGGCCGTTTCCCGCGAACATTTTGACAACCTGATTCGACCCATCGTGGACCGCACCATGGCGCCGGTGAAAGCCGCTCTTGCGGACGCGAAGTTGAAGCCAGCCGAGATTGAAGAAGTTGTGCTCGTTGGCGGCACAACCCGCACGCCGCTGATTCGCAGCACCGTGCAGGAATTCTTTGGCCGTGTGCCGCACATAGAACTGAATCCGGACGAAGTCGTCGCGCTCGGGGCCGCCGTCCAAGCCAACACTCTCGAGCGCGGCGTCAGCAACATGCTGCTGCTGGACGTGACGCCACTTTCGCTGGGTATTGAGACGTACGGCGGCGCCGTCGCAAAAATCATTCCGCGCAATTCCACAATTCCCGCCAGCGCGCAAGAGCAGTACACCACGGGCGTCGACAATCAAACCGGCATCGACATTCACGTACTGCAGGGCGAACGCGAACTAGCCAAGGATTGCCGGTCCCTGGCGCGGTTTACCTTGAAGATTCAGCCCGGGCCCGCTGGCTTGCCGCGCATTGAAGTACGCTTTCTGATCGACGCCAATGGCATCCTGCAAGTGGGCGCCAAGGATTTACGCACCGGCGAAGAACATTCCATCGAAGTTCAGCCGAGCTACGGCATCGGCGACGCCGAAATCGAGCGTATGCTGGAAGAGTCCATCGAATACGCCGAACAAGATTTTGCGGAGCGCCAATTAATCGAAGCGCGCACGGAATCGGAATCGATTCTGGCAGCCACAATGAAGGGGCTGGCCACGCCGCAGTCCGCCACACTAACCGCCGACGAGCGTGGCAAAATAGAGGCCAGCGTAGCGGCGGTAAAAGAGGCCGTTGCCGGCACGGATTATAAGTTGGCGCGTAAACGCATCGACGAACTGAATCACGCCACCGAGCACCTGGCGGAGCTCCTAATGAACTCCGCAGTTTCGACAGCGTTAGAAGGCCGCAAGCTGGCCGAGGTTTAGCGTTTGCCGCCGCGTTGCCGTGGACTTTGTAGTGGCGCAGCATGCTGCGCGGTTTTGGGTTTGCCTGTTCCGGTGGGTTGAGTGGCGCGCTACATCTGAGTAGAGGCGCGCAGTATGCTGCGCCACTACAAGGCGTCGGAACGGGAGGCGGTTCGCAAGAGATTTTCGACTTGAGAGGCAAACAATGGGCGGCAGTAACCCATACATCGACGAAGTAAAATACAAGCCGGCAACGAAGAAATATAAAGTGACCTTTCTTCCGAGCGGCAAAACCATCGAGATCGATCCGGAAAAAGTTCCCTATGGCCACAACGGCCTCCCCGGTAGCATTCTCGACGCCTCCGAAGGCATCAATGCCGGACTCGACCACGCATGCGGCGGAGTCTGCGCTTGCTCCACCTGCCACGTTATCGTGCGCGAAGGTTTAGAGTCCTGCAACGAAGCAACGGATGCGGAACTGGACGAGCTGGATATGGCGCCAGGCATCACGCAAAAATCGCGCCTCGGCTGCCAAACGGTTCCCGACGGCACGACAGATATCGTGGTGGAAATTCCCGAGTGGAATAAAAACTACGCCAAAGAACTCGACCACTAGTATTTTCCAAACAGCGAAAGAGGGAATAACTTGCCTCCGACATTTGATTGGGACGACATCGAAGACATCGCCATCGGCCTCACGGACGCACATCCCGAAACCGATCCGCTGACCGTCCGTTTTACCGACATGCACAAATGGATCCTCGAGCTCCCGAATTTCGTTGGCGAGCCCGCCAAATCCAACGAAAGCAAACTCGAAGCCATTCAAATGGCCTGGGACGAAGAATATAAGGACCGCCAGAATTAGCTGTACGTTCACCGATCCTTGCGCTTCTGCTATCTCCACGCGACCGTCTTAGAAAGCTGGGTAGCGTGAATTCGCAAGAAGCCCCTCGTAACTCCTTCCCGCCCAGTGCTTTCCAGTTCATCCAAAGCCGACCGCGAAGCCAGACGTTTCTCCCCTGAGCGTCGTCTATAGCGCAGGAGAAACACATGGGGTCGATGGGACTTGCGCTGTCTGCGGGGCATACAATCACTGCGTTGCAGCGACCGGCATTGCAGCACCCGGGACACCCGAAGCCGAAGCGCCCGTTGCAACTTTTGGGGGAGTCGCGAGTGCAGCCTTCCGAAATTGGTCCTTCCTCGAACACGACGCCTTCGAGCCCGGTGCTGCCTGGCGAGCTCGCCGCGAACACCGAAGATCTGTCGCTGGCTGCGGCGTGCCAGCGCGGCGAACTAGAAGCCTACGAGCGGCTCTACCGGGTGCAGGGTGCGCGCATGAAAAACTTAGCGCGCAACCTGCTTGGCTCGGCGAGCGATGCGGAAGACGCGGTGCAAGAAACGTTCTTGAAAGTGCAGCGCAGCATCGCGAGTTTTCGCGGGCAGTCTTCTTTCGTCACTTGGGCGTTTCGCATCTTGGTGAATACCTGCCACGACATGCGACGAAAGCGGGTGCGTCGCAAGGAAGATGCCAACCAGGAACCCGGCGAAAGTTTTGCGTCGCCGGAAACGCGTGCGCCCGGTTCGCATCCTTCATTGCGGCTGGCGCTCGAGTGCGCCATCGCCACGCTGACGCAACGGCAGCGCGATGTGTTTCTGCTGTACGAAGTGGAAGGCTTCCGGCACGCGGAAATCGCGGAGATGCTGGAGATCACCGAAACCGTGTCCAAAAATACTTTGTTTTACGCGAAGAAAAGTTTGCGTCAATTACTGGCGCCTCCGCGCGGCAGTCAGCTCGGGGGTGCGGAATGAGCATCCAGTGCAATGAGCGCGGGCGAATCTTCATGGACGGCACGCCAGAGGAATGGGCGGCGCTGGAGCAACACGCGGCGTCTTGCCCGGAGTGCGCGGAAGAGGTGCGCGCATGGCGGGAATTGAGCACGGCGGCTGCGGAGCTGCGGGCGTATTCCGAAGATCCGGCGCTGTGGACGCGCATCTCGGCGTCGCTCGAGACGCCACTGGCGGAGCAAGCAGCACAGGAATCGGCGAGACAATCCGCACGGCAAGCTGCACGCGAATCGCGCTGGGCGTTCTTGGGCTTCGATTGGCGCATGCCGTTGGTGTGGCAAACGGCATTGGCTGCGGCTCTCGTGCTGGCCATGACGCTCGGTGGCGCGTATCTCTACGAACAAAACCGGGGTTCTGGGAGCCCGCTTGGAGCAACTGGAACCGCGTCGAAGAATCCGCTGCTGAACGATCGCGCGCTTTCCGAAGTCGAGCGCACGGAGAACGCCTACATGCAGGCGATCGATAAGCTGGCAGGAGAAGCGAAGCCGCAACTCGACGCCGGAGAATCTCCGCTGATGGACAGTTACCGCGAAAAACTGCTGGTGCTGGACAGCGCTATCGATGAACTGCGGCTCGAAGCGGGGCAAAATCCCTCGAATGCGCATTTGCGCTATCAACTGCTGGCCATGTACCGCGAGAAGCAGGGCACGTTGCAGGAAATTCTGGAGAGCAAGCAATGACGCGGGTGATGAAACAAGCGACGAAGCAGGTAATGGCTGATAAATTGAATCGACTGTATCGTGTCGCGATTTTATCCGGCCTGACGGCCTTCGTGATTTCCCCGGTGGTGCTGGCGCATTCCGAAGGGCAGGCCGAGGCCAAACGGGAATTCAACAAGACTTTGCCGCTGAGCGCCGACCGGACGCTGGCAGTCGAAAATAAGTTCGGAGAAGTGCGCGTTCACGGAGAAAACGGCCGCGAAGTGAAAATCACCGCGACGATTCGGACGCAGGCAAATTCGCAGAATAAAGCGGATCAGCTTGCCAACGCGATTCGCATCGAGGTTTCGCAGGACAGCCAGGGCGTGAAAGTGCGCACCGTAAATCCCGACGAACCGCTGGTGAGCATACGGATTCACCGGGAGACTTCGTATTCCGTGGACTACGACATTGCCATGCCCATCGACTCGAAATTGTGGGTGAAGAACGCCTTCGGAGACCTGGACGTGCGCAGAGTGCAAGCGTGGAGCGAGGTGATGAATTCCAACGGCAATGTGACGTTGCACGATTCCGGCGCTGCGAAGGTCACGAATTCGTTCGGCTCCGTGGAAACCGCAAATGCCTCCGGAAAGCTTACGGTAATCAATGCCAACGGTTCAGTGACGGTACAGGGCGTCAAGGGCGAGCTGGATGTGAAAGACCGGTTCGGCTCGATTACGGTGAGCGGGGTGCAGGGTGCGGTGTCCGCTTCTGGCGGCAATGGAGCGGTGTCGTTGACCGACGTGGGAACGTCGGTGGTGAGCAATTCGTTTGGAGCATTCAGCGCGCGCAACGTGCACGGCGACATCACGGTGAACAATAACAACAGCACGATCGACGTAAATACGGTGAGCGGCAGCGCCGAACTCAAGGGCAGTTTTGGAGGAATCTCGTTCAGCAATATTACCGGCAAGGTGCGATGCACGTCCGCGAACGCGAAGGTGCATGGAACGATGGCCGGCGACGTGTTTGTGAAGACCTCCTTTGGCGAAGTGACGCTAGAGCAGATCAGCGGTCCGCTGGAGGTGGAAGATTCCAACAGTGGGATCACCGTAAGAGATGCGAAAGGTTACGCCACGCTGACGACCTCCTTCGGGGCGATTGAAGCCATGGGCTTGGCGAAAGGCGTGCGCGCGATTAACGGGAATGGCAGCATTACGGTCAGCGATATAGGCGGCGAGGCCTACGTGAAAACGACTTTTGGAGCGATCAGCGCGCAACGCGTGGCCGGGAATTTGGCCGCGGAAGATTCCAACGGGTCGATCAGCGCCAGCGCGGTGAGCGGGGACGCTTCGGCGAGAACCAGTTTTGGCTCCGTGAAGCTGGAAGACATCGCGGGAAGCATCACCGTGGTGAATGAAAACGGATCGGTTTCCGCGGCGGCGCGACCGGGAACGGGGTGCAAGAATATTTCTATCAGGACGTCGTTCTCGCCGATTCGGGTTCAACTGGGGCAAGGTTCGTACACGCTTTCGGCGCGCACTTCGTTCGGGCACATCAACAGCGAGTTGCCGGTGACCAGCAGCGGTGAGATCAGCGGAGAATCGCTCAATGGGACGATTGGCGGTGGCGGCGGTTGTACACTGACGCTGAGCAACTCGAACAGCGGTATTGATATTCTGAGATTGAATAAGTAGCGACGGCGTGTCGCGCTCAAAACGCACGACGAGAAGCGCGACCTAGCAAATCAGAGGCGAAATAATGCCTCTAGAAAACACAGCAAAGAAACACGGCTCGCCAGTGGCGCACACCTTGCCAAGCTAGCGGCGCAGCATGCTGCACCCCCTACAAGAGATGGGTGGGTGCTGTGATACAATTTCAAAGTACGGCGCTATGGTGCAACGGTTAGCACGCGGCCCTTTCAAGGCCGAAATACGGGTTCGATTCCCGTTAGCGCTACCAAGTATTGCCGGTCCTGCAGAATCCAGCCAGCACACATTTTGCGGTCGAATGTCATCACATCTCCAGTAATCGGAGTCCGCTCGGCGGTGAGGAGAATGCGTGAGCTACGCTGAAAAACATTTGATTGCCGGCGAGCAGGTGCAGTATGAGACGCGGCTGCACTGGATCGTGATGCTCGGGCACCTGATCATTGCGGTGATCATTGCGGTATTTGCGGTGTTCGCACTCGCGGCAACTCGTCCCGAGTTTTGGAACGGCGCGAAGGGTGCACCGCCGCGCAGCGCCATGTACATCGTGGCAGCCATTTGTCTAGTCTTCGCAGTAATTATTTTCCTGGTCGGATTGGTGCGGCGCGGCGCTACGGAGATGGCGGTGACCAACAAGCGCGTGATTGTGAAGACCGGATTGGCGAATCGGCGGACCATTGAGCTGCTGTTGCCCCGGATTGAGAGCGTGGTGGTGGAAGAGCCGGCGATGGGACGGGTGCTGGGGTATGGCACGGTGATTGTGCGTGGTACGGGCGGCACGCCGGAAGTGTTTTCACAGATTGCGCATCCGCTGCAGTTTCGGGAGCAGGTGCAGCGGCAGATCGCTGGGGAATCGAAGGTTTGACGGGGCACCCTCCTGGGGGTTTTGCGAAGGTGTGTGATTATATAGGAACCTAGAGTGCCTTTGTTTTCATACACTTTTGCAAGTGTTCATGCTGGGTGACTTACAGACGTTTTTGAGTTAGAAAATGGTTTACTCCCTCCTCGACCGTTACTTCTCGGCTCTCAGAAATGTTGGACCTCATCCAAGCCCGCAATAGATAACGACACGCGACGGCACATAAGGGGCAGCGGTGCTAATAAAGAGTTGACCTGACTCTTCTGGGTTGCGACTTGCGTAGACGTAGGTATCTACATAGACAAATATATAAGGCGACATGGAAATTGCCAAGTGAAATAACTCGTTTCACCTGGTGGGGGGTGCGAATGGACATGGGGGGTGGCCGGGAGTAGAATTTAGGTGGCAGACTGGCAGGCGGATCAGAGGTGTTCGGCTTTGCTGATCGAGATGTGAATTGGGCTGATGTTGGCCGGTAATGGAGAGATTAGATATGGCTAATCCTTTTCGGACTTCGAATCCGGTGTTGAGTGAGAAGGCGTTTCGCGATGTGGTGTCCACGGGCGAGGCGATGACGTTGCAGGGGACGGTGAACAAGACGGGATTTTTGTTGTTGTGCGCGGTGGTGACGGCGGCGTGGACGTGGGGCATGGCGCACTCGCAGGCGCCCGAAGCGGCGATGCCGTGGATCTGGGGCGGGTTGATAGGCGGATTTGTGGTGGCACTGATTACTACGTTTAAGGCGCAGTGGTCGGCGATTACCGCGCCGATTTATGCGTTGCTGGAGGGATTGGCGCTCGGAGGAATTTCGGCGTATTTCGAACATATGTATCCGGGGATCGCGGTGCAGGCGGTGGGGCTGACGTTTGGCACGCTGTTGGTGATGCTGCTGGCGTATAAGACGGGGACCATTCGCGCCACGCAGGGCCTCAAGATGGGCGTGATCGCGGCGACGGGTGGGATTGCGTTGCTGTATGCAGTGGAGATGGTACTGGGAGGATTTTTTCACATTGCGGTGCCAGCGATTAACGGTAGCGGGGTGATTGGGATCGGGTTTAGCATTTTTGTAGTGATTATCGCGGCGCTGAATTTGGTGTTGGATTTCGACATGATTGAGACCGCGGTGGCCGCCGGGGCGCCCAAGTACATGGAGTGGTATGGGGCGTTTGGGATGATGGTGACCTTGGTGTGGTTGTATTTAGAGATATTGCGGTTGTTGAGCAAGATGCGGCGGCGGTAGGGTAGGGCGCGGGTGAAGAGGAGCGGGCTAAGGGGATGCGAGGTACGCCCGCGCGCTCGCCGAAGAAGACAAAAAGATGCGAATCTAAAGATTCGCGACTACAGAAGACAATACGTTGAGACAGAGTGGGACGAACGCGGGGGCGCCGGTGCTGACGCAGAAGTTTGTGGAGGCGTTGCGCTATGCGGCGGAGCTTCATCAATTTCAGCGGCGGAAGGGTAAGGGGCAGCCGTATGTGGGGCATTTGCTGGGAGTGGCGGCGATTGTGATCCAGCATGGCGGGGGAGAGGATCAAGTGATTGCGGCGCTGCTGCATGACGCAGTGGAAGATCAGGGCGGGCTGCCGCGACTGGATGAGATTCGCAAAAAATTTGGCAAGGAAGTGGCGCGGATTGTGGATGGATGCACGGATTCCTACGAGGCGCGCGGAGAGAAGCGGGAATGGGCAGAGCGGAAACGGGCGTATATCGAGCGCGTGGCGAAGGAAGCGGCCGATGTGCGGCTGGTTTCGGCGGCGGATAAATTGGCGAACGCGCGAGAGATTCTTTCGGACTATCGCATGGAAGGGGACGAGGTTTTCAAACGGTTTCAGGGGCGGAAGGACGGGACGCTGCGGTATTACCGGCAGTTGGTAGATGTGTTTCGGGCTGCGGGGACGAGTCCGTTGGTGGAGGAGCTGGAGCGGGTGGTGAGTGAGCTGGAGAAGTTGGCCGGTGTGCCAGCGATTGCTGAGTAATTGGCGCGGCGAAGAGCGCACCGGCCCCGCTGCTTCAAAGCGA
>JBEKVU010000130.1:0-9362 GCA_049513775.1 Candidatus Acidiferrum sp. | reverse complement strand
CGCGAATATTCTTGCGAATCGCTACAACAAATCGTTCGACACCACCGCGAACAAACGCTACAGCCTTTCTCCGCAGACCGCCAAGATTGTGAAAGGCCTCGCGCAGCCGGCCACCATCGAATATTTTGCGCAGTCCACGCGTTTCGAGGAGGGCAGGGATCTGCTGGAGCAGTACGCCAACCTTTCTCCCAAAGTGCACGTGGAATATATCGACCCGGACAAGAAACCTCAACTTGCCGCGGCCGCGGGGGTGAAGAGTTACGGTACCACGGTGGTCGAAATTGGCACGAGAAAAGAAGAAGCGAAAAGCTTCACGGAGGAGGGTGTTACCGGCGCATTTATTCGCGTGCTGAAAAACACCACGCGCACCGTGTGCTTCGTGGCGGGAAATGGCGAACACCGCATCGACGACAGCGATCGGGACGGGTATTCGCGTTTCAAGGACTTGCTCGCGAAGGACAATTATGAAACGAAGTCCGTGGATCTGCTGCAAAGCGTTCAGGTGCCGGCAGATTGCACGGTTCTGGTGATTGGCGGGCCCCGTAATGACTATGCGCAGCCGCAGGTCGAGGCCATCAAGAAATATGTTGAAGACGGAGGCCGCGCCATGGTTCTTCTGGACCCTCCGCTGAAAATGGGCCGCGAAGAGATCGCCGATAACGGAGCACTCGACAAAATGCTCTCTGACTGGGGTGTGACTCCGGATAGCAATTTGATTTTGGATATGAACCCGATCGGCCAGCTTACCGGGCTCGGTCCGCAGGTGGCGTTGGTCACAAACTATGACGCGCATCCGATCGTGAGCGAGATGAAAGGTTCGGCGACCGGCTTTCCGCTTTCGCGATCTTTAGAAGTAAAGGGCGGCGGAAAAACTTCGGTCGAGAAGCTCTTTGAATCTTCCGGCACCAGCCTGGCGACGTCAAGGCTCGATTCGCCGGAAGTGAATGTCAGCGATCCGAAAAATCAAAAGGGACCGCTAACACTCGCGGCCGCTGGCACGTACAACACCGGCAAAGAAAATTCGCAAGGGCGATTTGTGGTGATTGGAAGTTCGGATTGGGCAGCCAATTCGTTCCTGACCTTCAATGGTAACCGTGATCTGGCGTTGAACGCCATGAACTGGCTGTCTTCGGATGAAGACTTGATCTCGATTCGGCCCAAGGATCGCGATGATCGGCGCATCACGCTCACGGTGGCCCAGCTCGCGTGGGTTCGCAACACGGCTTTGTTGTTCCTGCCGCTGCTGGTAATCGTCACGGGAGTTTCCGTATGGTGGCGACGGCGCTGATTGCCGCGGCCGAGCCCTGCCGGCGAATTTCAAATAACACCGGGATT
Organism: Candidatus Acidiferrum sp.; assembly: GCA_049513775.1. GTDB lineage: Bacteria > Acidobacteriota > Terriglobia > Acidiferrales > UBA7541 > Acidiferrum. The sequence goes on along the minus strand of JBEKVU010000130.1, from coordinate 8,027 downwards.
TTACGCGAAGGATCCGTGCCATGAAATTTAGTGGTTTGTTGGTTGCCGCGATACTGCTCGCCGTGTTGAGCGGCGTGTTGTACTGGTCAAATCATCGCAAGCCGAGCGAAGATGCGGCTGTGACCGCGTCCGCCGATGCACCGGCCAAAATCATTTCTCTGAATCAGGCGGATATCGTTTCGCTGACGATTCGTCGCAAGGATCAGCCGGAAGTTGCGCTGTCGCGAAATGAATCGGGCGCTTGGCAAATTACCGGGCCCCAGCCTTTGGCCGCAGATAAGATTGCCGTTTCCAGCGTGCTCTCCACGCTTTCGCTGCTGAACTCGCAACGCCTGGTGGACGAGAAGGCTTCGGATCTCGAACAGTTTGGACTTGCGAACCCCGCCCTGGAAGTGGACGTCTCACTTAAGGGCGGCAAAACGCAAAAACTGCTTGTGGGCAATCAGACGCCTGCGGGCGATGCTTATTACGTTATGCTGGCGGGCGATCCTCGTCTCTTCACCTTCGCCGGCTACAGCCGCAACAGCCTGGATAAGACGGTCAACGATCTTCGCGACAAGCGGCTGCTCACCGCGGATTTTGACAAAATCAGCGAGATGGAACTCATCAGCCAGAAACCGGACGAGAAGCAGGACCTTACTTTCGCGCGCGATAAAGATCTCTGGCAGATCACCAAGCCCGCGCTCATGCGTGTGGACAATGGGCAGGTGGATGAGCTGCTGCGCCTACTGCGGGAAGCCAAGATCGATACCAGCCCGGGCTTCGACGACCGTAAAAACGCAACAGCGTTTCGCGCGGCGAATCCCATCGTCACCGCACGAATCACCGGGACCTTTGGCACACAAGATTTGGAAGTTCGCAAGAATAAAGATCTCTACTACGCCAAGTCGTCGGCGTTGGCCGGCGTTTACCAAGTCCCGGTGGCGCTGGGCGCGGGGCTGGACAAATCCCTCAACGACTTCCGCAACAAAAAGCTTTTCGATTTTGGCTATCAAGATCCGGACAAAATCCAGATTCGCGACGGCGCGAAATCGTATTTTCTGACGCACGCGGGGTCCGACTGGTGGGGTGCCGACGGCAAAAAATTGGATGAAGCCACCGTGCAGCTGTTGCTCGTAAAGCTCCGCGAGCTCTCAGCCGAGAGCTTCCCGGACGCTGGCTTCTCCACGCCCTCCCTTGAAATCACGGTGACGTCAAAAGGCGGCCAGCGCACCGAACAAATCCTGATCGCAAAAAACGGGGAGAACTACGTGGCAAAGCGTCAGAACGAACCCGTCCTTTATGAAATATCCGGCCTCACCGTGACGGATGTGCGGAAGGCTACGGCGGACCTGAAGCCGGCTGCAGAATCCAAAAAATAAATTTCAAGAATGGGGCGTAGGCTACTTCAACGAAGCTGCGATTCTCTTGCCGTACTCGCGAGCTTTGACAATCGCTGCACGCTCATCCACGGTTAGCACCTGGCCATCGCGCAGCAGCGGTTTGCCGCCTACGACGACCGTTTCGACGTCGCTTCCTTTCAGCGCGTAAACAATCTGCGGATATACGTCGTACATGGGAACGGCGTTCGGTGCGTCCAGGCTCAGGATTACGAAGTCCGCTTTCTTGCCAACTTCGAGCGAGCCGATTTCCGTTTCCATATGCAACGCTCGCGCGCCTTCGATGGTCGCCATTTCCAGCGCACCTTTAGCGCCGAGCGCGCGCGGATCGACGCGATAGGTTTTTTGCAGTTTCGCAGCGAGGTCCATCTCCTCCATCATGTTCAAGTCATTGTTGCTTCCGGCGGGACCGTCCGTGCCGAGCCCCACACGCATGCCTGCCGTACGCTGATCGACGACCGGGGCGACGCCGCTGGCCAGCATCATGTTGCTGGATGGATTGTGTACGCATCCCACCTGGCGCTCGGCGAGGATTTTCATGTCGGTGTTGTCCGTCCAGATGCAATGCGCGGCGAGAACGTCCGGGCCGAGCACTTCGATGCGCTCCAGATATTGCACCGGTGTGGTGCCATTTTTGGCGAGGCTATCGACGAACTCTTTACGCATTTCCGCGACATGAATCAAAATCGGCGCGTGGTACTGGCGCGCCAGCGCCGCCGCGTCGCGTAAGGTTTTTTCCGAGCACGTGTAGATGGAATGAGGAGCCACCGCCGCCTGAATCAGCGGGTCGCCTTGCCATTTTTTGAGAAACTTTTCCGTATAGGCAGCCATCTCCGCTTCGCTCTTATTGTCAGGCGCGGGAAAGTCAATCCACGTTTCGCCGAGAACTCCGCGCAGCCCCGCCGCTTTCGTTTCCTCGGCGACCGCATCCTCGAAGTAGTACATATCTGCGAAGGTGGTGGTTCCGCTGCGAATCATTTCCGCAAGGCCCAGCCGTGAACCCCAGCGCACGAAGTCTTCGGTAACGTTTTTAGCTTCGGCGGGAAAGATGAATTTGCGCAGCCAGTCGTCAAGAACCACGTCGTCCTTCAGCCCGCGCATCAGCGTCATCGGAATATGCGTGTGGCCATTAATCAAGCCTGGAATGATGAGTTTTCCGGAAGCATCGATGCGTGTCTTGGCGATGACGCCCTTGGGGTAGGACAAGGTGGCATCTTGACCGATGGCCACGATCTCATCGCCGCGGACGGCGACGAAACCATTCTCGATCACGCGCCGCTCGCCATCCATCGTGACAATCGTTGCTCCGGTCACCAGTAGATCGAGCGACACGGACTGTTTGACGGTCTCTGTGGTGGGTGCTTGCGCGATTGCAAATGAGCAGGAAGAAGCGAAGCAAATAAGGAAAAAAGATAAACTACAAAGTGCCCGCCAGAATTTCATAGATTAAGTCCCTCAGGAAAATAGCCCAGCCGCCGCGAATCGGAACTTGCCGCGCCATACCTTGCAACGGGTTGACTCGGTTTCGTTGACTTGCCATTGGACAGAACATACCATTTCGAGTCAATACCAGATTCGCCTTCTCTCATCGGCCAAACCATTTCGCACTACCGCATCCTCGAAAATCTCAGTGGTGGCGGCATGGATGTTGTCTATAAGGCGGAAGACACGCGTCTTCGCCGCTTCGTGGCGCTCAAATTTCTGGCGCATTGGCTTCCGGCATTCGACTCGCTGCATTCCGGTCCCCGCCGGGCGAGCTTGATGGCTCGGCTCGGTTTGTCTCAATCATGAGGGCCGGTTCGCAAGCGAGGCGAGGGCAATTCTGACTGCGCGATTTTGTTACCATGCGGCCCAATTCGTGGCGGTCCTTAGATGGCGGAGAATTTCAGCAGGCAACGATTAGTGCAGCTCGCGACTTCGCGGGCGTGGTTTCTCGGGATTGTGATTGTCGCGGCAGCGTCCGTGTGGTCGTTGTGGCCCCGGCTGGTAAATCCGAAAATTCCCTGGACGCCCGCGCCGGTTTGGAGCGGAACGGGTGTGCTACAGGCAGCCAGTGGCGGAGGGTATCCGCTGTATCTGAAACTGCGCTTTGCAGCGAAGCATCAAGGGCCAGAACCGGGTAAAGGTAAAACCAATCTGATCGGAGCCGCCACGATTTGCACACCGCAAAATGCACTGTTCGACCTGGAGGTATCCGGTTCAGTGGACGCCTGGTTCGCGGAGAACGGAAGTAACGTGGTGTTGTATCCGCACAACGAGCGAAACGCCCAGCCAAAACTTGCTTTCCTGCTTTACGGCTTCGTGGCAGGGTACGGAGTTGGTGCTCGAAGATAGGGCTCCCTCGGCGATTTCTTCAATCCCGATGGTGCCCCGAAGGTATACGCCCAAACCCGGACGAACGCGCGATACAACTCCGAAATTAAGCTGCATTACGGAGAAAGATCTGCGTTCGAGGCCGTGTGTCCTGTCGCGACAACTGTGTCGTCCGCGTAGGCGCACACGCGACCGCGCCGGAACGAAGCACTAAACGGTGCTATTCCTCCGAATGCAGCGCAAGCCCATTTCTCTCCAGCAGAATCTGCACACCAACGTAGGCAAGAAAGTTCGGCTGTCCGCTGGCATTGCCGCTGAAACTCCGCCCCGCCATCATCAAAAAGATTAGACCCTTGTGGAAACCGTAGCGTCCTCCAACATCCCAGGTGGTATCGTGCGGCAGAGTGCCCATGGCCCGGTCGTTGTAGACTTCCCCGATGGCCTCCAGCCGTTTGCTGAAATTGTGGCCCGCAGCAAATCCGATGATGCGTTCTTCGTGTCCGTGAATCGGAACGTAGTAGCCGAACTCCCCGTCCAGCTCGAGCGGGCCAACGTTTCTCTGCACCTCAACCGGCAAGAGAAATCGCGTGTCGCCTCCCGCGATGCCGCTGCGAATGGCGCTCGACGTTCCCGTCAGCTCGACCTGGGGAAATATCGAAACGTTCCAGCCCTTCTTATTGTCGATGAATCGCCACTTGACCCCGGGGAAGGAATTGCTAAAACCCGTCCTCGTCGGCTGGCCCGGAACCGTCTGCAGGACGTACGGAACCTCGAAGGTTAGCTGAATCGCCGGACCCACTCCATAGTTGAAGTCCAGCTGTGGTAGCTGATAATCGTGCACGCCATGCACCAGCACCGGCATCACCGCGAGATTGATTTCCCAGTTTTTGGGACCAGGCGTTCCGGGGTCATTGGTGAGTAGGGGTGGTCCGCCTTGCGCCTGCGCCTGCGACGCAGACAAAAACAGGCCGGCCACCAGAACCAGAAGCGTCAAACACCTATGCGTGGACATGCCCTTGCGGAAAGCCTCCGGGCCCGTTCTACAATTTCGCGGATTTGCCACCCACGACGCCGTCGCGTTTTTCGCACGGCTCGCTCGTGTGGGGCTACTAGTATACGAAATCGGCTCGTCTTTCCGGCCGGCAAATCCCGCGGTTGAGCACCGCGCAAGCCGGATGCTATCCTGAGCTATGGCGGAACCCGTCGCTTTCCCGCCGGAGCTGGCGTCTACCGCGCCGGTCGATCATTCCCGGCGCCAACTCGAAGCCCTGCTGGAAGTCAGCGAGGCCATCGCGCAGCAGCGCGATTTGCCAGCGCTCTTCCATGACCTATCCGAACGCCTCCACTCGGTCGTCGACTTCGATTTTCTGGCCCTCACACTCTACGACGCGGCGCGCAACGTCATGCGCCTGCACGTCCTCGAAACCCGCCTGCCCACTGAGAAACGCGTTGGCTCGGAGAGCGGTATCAACGATCACCCCAGCGGTTGGGTCTGGCAAACCCAGAACTGCTTCATCGTTTCGGACACCGACACCGATCCGCGCTATCCGGATTTTCTACGCCACTTGCGTGATGGCGAAGTGCGCTCCGTGGCCTTTGTGCCGCTGACGACGGCGCAGCGCCGCCTCGGCACCATGGGTTTCGGACGAATCGTGCCCCAAGTGATCACCCAAGAGGAAGCGCAATTTATGACCCGTGTGGCCAGCCAAGTGGCCGTCGCGGTCGACAACGCCCTAAATCTGGAATTGTCTCAGGCCTATCAGCAGCAACTGGCGCGTGAACGCGACCGCCTTCAAGTGTTACTCGAAATCAACAATGTGCTGGTCACTGCGCGCGAGCTACCGGAGTTGTTCCGCGGCATCGTCGCCACTATCGAACGCGTGATCCAGATGGATTACACCAGCCTGGCATTACTCGATCCCTCTACCGGATTGCTCAAGATTTATGCTTTGGATTTTCCTGGCCGCCAACAGCTTATCAAGCAGGAAGTGGTGATCCCACGCGACGCCTCACCCGCAGGTCACGCTATCGCCACCGGCAAACCGCTGCTCGCGCGGGGCAACGAAATGGACCGCTACCCGAGCGAGATCGTGCGCACTCTTCGCGCCGAAGGGCTGCAAACGATCTGCTGCGTCCCGCTCATCAATCATGGCCATACGTTTGGCACGCTGAATCTCGCCAGCCGCCGCATCGACGCCTTCGCCCCGCCGGACATCGAGCTCTTGCTCCAAGTCGGCGGCCAAATCGCCATCGCCGTCGAGAACGCTTTAGCCTTTAAGGAAATCGATGCTCTGAAAGACAAGCTCGCGGAAGAAAAGCTCTACCTTGAAGAGGAAATCCGCACCGAGTTTAATTTTGAGGAAATTATCGGTGATAGTCCGCTGCTGAAGCAAGCGCTGTCGCAAGTGGAATTGGTGGCTCCGGCCAGCACCACCGCGTTGATTCTGGGCGAAACAGGCACCGGGAAAGAGTTGATCGCACGGGCCATCCACAACCTCAGCCCGCGCCGCGAACGCACCTTTGTAAAGGTAAACTGCGCCGCCATCCCTTCCGGATTGCTGGAATCCGAACTCTTTGGCCACGAACGCGGCGCGTTTACCGGCGCTATCAATCAGAAAATTGGCCGCTTCGAGCTGGCAGATCGCGGCACCTTGTTTCTCGATGAAGTTGGCGATCTGCCGCTGGAACTGCAGCCGAAGCTGTTGCGGGTACTGCAGGAGCAGGAATTTGAGCGCCTGGGCAGCAATCGCACGCAGCGCGTGGACGTTCGCGTTGTCGCCGCCACCAATCAGGATTTGGCCAAACTCGTCGCCGAGCGCGCTTTCCGCAGCGATCTCTACTACCGGTTGAATGTTTTTCCCATCACCGTTCCGGCGTTGCGCGAGCGCCCGGAAGATGTAGCGCTTCTCGTTCGCTATTTTGTGCAGAAATTCAGTCGCCGCCTGAACAAGACCGTCGAATACGTTCCGGCGCAAGCCATGGATGCATTAGTGCACTATGCATGGCCCGGCAATGTCCGCGAACTAGAAAATCTGGTAGAACGCGCGGTAATCCTCTCGCCGGGGAAAGAGCTGCGCGCTCCTGTCTCGGAGCTGAAAGCCACTGCGGTCCAGACGGACGCCGCTTCAGAGTTCAATCTGTCCGACGGCACGCCAATTCCCGCATCCGGCGCCAACCCGGTAACCACGCTGGAAGAAGCCGAGCGCCAGCACATTCTGCGTGCCTTGCGCCAGACCCAGTGGCGCATCGCCGGCCAGCGCGGCGCCGCCGAGCTCCTCGGCATGAAGCGCACCACCCTGCAAGCGCGCATGCGCAAACTAAACATCCGCCGCCCAATTTAGGGTTCTCAATTTGTCATTCCGAGCGCAGCGAGGAATCTGTTTTTTTCGCGCCCCACCTCGATCACGGCTACCTTCGTTACTTTCTCTATGCTATTTTGATCGTTCCAGGCAGAAAGGCCACACCATGACCTCGCCGGTGAAAGTCCACATCTTCGGCCAACCCTACGCCATCCGCGGCGAACTAGAAGAAACCTACGTGCAAAAACTTGCCGCCTACGTGGACGAAAAAATGCGCGCCATCGCAGACGCCACCGCCACCGTAGACACCCAAAAAATCGCCGTATTGGCCGCCCTGGCCATCGCCGACGAACTTCACAACGCCCAGACCTCACGTGGAGAGCAAGAAGAATTGCTGCGCGAACAGGCCGATCGCTGCCTCACACTCGTCGAACGCGCCCTGAAACAAACCGCATAGGTAGTTTTTATCGGCAGCAGATGAACCGCCAGCCCGGCGCTACTGCGACCACTTCGTGGGCACGCGATCCCACCGGTGTTTGCGCAGCTCTTCGTGCCGCCCGCGCGGCAGCGCCCCGCGGTCGCTCGCTGCAACATTCGCCTCGACGTTCCGAATCTTCCGCATGCCGGGAATAATCGTGCTCACATCGCGATTGTGCAAAATAAAGCGCAAGGCCATCGCCGGCATATCCATGTCGTGTGTCAACAGGGGTTTGAGCGCCTCAGCTCGCGCCACGCTGGCCCGCAAATTTTCTTCCACGAAATAGGTTCCGCGCCAGTCTCCGGCGGGCCACGTGCTGTCCAGGGTCAACGTGCCCGTCAACGTTCCTTCGTCAAACGGCACACGCGCAATCACTGCCACGTCATGCTCTCGGCAAGCCGGAAAAAGTTCGTCTTCCGGATTCTGGTCGAAAATGTTGTAAATCACCTGCACTGCATCGATCAATCCAGAGCGCACGGCGCGAACTCCGTTGGCCGGTTCCCAGCGGTTGCTACTGATACCTACCGCGCCCACCTTGCCGCTGGCCCGCATCTTCTG
>JBEKVU010000129.1:0-9407 GCA_049513775.1 Candidatus Acidiferrum sp. | reverse complement strand
CTCGCTGCCCGAGCGCATCCACTCCGCTTACGACCTGCTCTGGAATGGTCTGGCGCCACGCGAGCCGTCTGCGATACCAGCCAGCTCGCAGCACTCATTAGGAGAATTAAAGTCGTGAATCGCAAACGTATTCTTTTGATTGTCGCAGTGGTGGCGATTGTGGCCGCCGCGGCGATTTTCGGTGGATGGTTCCGCAGGGAAGACGCGCTCGAGGGTTCTGGCACCGTGGAGGCCAGAAACATTCGCGTTGGCTCGAAGGTGGGTGGCCGTATCGACCAGGTTCTCGTTCACGAAGGTGACACCGTGCAACCCGGCCAGGTTCTGATCACCTTTGATGACAAGGAAATGCAGGCGCAGGTCGAACAATCCAAAGCCAGTGCGGAAAAAGCGGAGCGCGGCTATCGGCCGGAGGAGATCGCTGAAGCCCGCGGCGCCGCCGAACAGGCCAAGGCCGACTACGAGCAGCGCTTGAACGGCTATCGTCAGCAGGATATTGACGCGGCCAAAGCGGACCTCGACCGGGCGCGCGCCGAAGAAATTCGTTCTCACGCTGACTTCAATCGCTACGAAGCCTTGTCGCAGAAGGACTTGGTCTCCAAGCAGCAGCGCGACACCGCGGAAGCTACCTGGAAGGTGGCCTTGGCTTCGCAACAGAACGCGCAGCACAAGCTCAATGAACTGGAAGTCGGCTATCGCCCCGAAGAAATTGCCTCCGCGAAAGCCCGTTACGAGCAAGCGCAAGCCACGCTGGAAAAGCTTGAGCACGGGAATCGGCGCGAAGATGTGGATCTGGCGAAAGCCGCGTATTCCTATGACGAAGCGCGTTTTCGCGAGCGCCAGGTTGTCGCTCCGTCAGCATCAACCGTCGAGGTCCTCGACGTCCGCCCCGGCGATTTGATTGCGCCGAATACTCCGGTGGCTACGCTGCTTGAGCGCGACCAGATTTACGTGCGCATTTACATTCCCGAGACCATTATCGGCCACGTGCGACTCGGCCAGAAGGCCGAAGTCCGCGTGGATTCTTTTCCCGACACCGTCTTTGAGGGCGTCGTCGAGCAAATCAACCAGCAAGCCGAATTTCTGCCGCGCAATGTGCAGACTCGCGAGGAACGCATTCACCAGGTCTTCGGCGTGAAAATTCGCATCAACGACACCACCGGTCGCGTTCTCGCCGGCATGGCCGCCGACGTCAAGCTGCTCAAGGCCGCCAAGTAAACGCCATGGCCGAAACCACGCAAGATCCCAAGGATGCCGCCATCACGGCCGAACACCTGGTTCGCCGCTTTGGCGCGGTCACCGCGGTAAACGACATCAGCTTTCGCGTGGAAAAAGGCGAAATTTTCGGATTCCTCGGGCCCAACGGCAGCGGAAAAACTACCATTATCAAGATGCTCACCGGCCTGCTTCCACTGAGCGACGGTAACGCCTGGGTTGAGGGTCTTGATGTGCGCAAAGATGCCGAGGCGGTGCGCGAGCGTATCGGCTACATGTCGCAGAAATTCAGCCTTTACGACGACCTGACCGTTCTTGAAAATCTCAGGTTTTATGGCCGCATCTATGGGCTCTCCGCCGAACACATGAAGCGCCGCATGGACGAAATCATCCAGCTCAACGGTCTCTCACCTTATTTAAATCGCCTCGCCGCGCAGCTCTCGGGCGGCTGGAAGCAGCGCTTGGCCCTGGGTTGCGCCATGCTGCATGAACCGAAGCTGCTTTTTCTTGATGAGCCCACCGCGGGCATCGATCCCGTGGCGCGGCGGCAACTTTGGGATTTGCTTTTCGAACTTTCCGGCCACGGCATCACGTTTTTTGTCACCACCCACTACATGGACGAAGCCGAGCGCTGCAGCCACGTCGCCTACATTTACTACGGCAAGCTCATCGCTGACGGCACACCCGCCGAGCTGAAGCAGCTTCCTGACGTGCAGCCTGCCGGCACCAACCGCATCGAAATCACCACCCCGCAAGTAACCCGAGCGCTGCGCTTGGCACGCCACATTCCCGGCATTCGCAGCGCAACCATTTTCGGCGAGTCCATCCATGCCCTGGTGGAAGAACATTTCAGCTTGGACGATTTGCGCGCGCAATTGCAGACCGATGGCATCACCGTCACGGACATTCGCCCGTTGACCGCCAGCCTCGAAGACGTATTCGTCGAGCTCACCTACAAACATCAAGCGCTGCTGGAGGCCTCGCGTGCCTAATCCCTTCCGTGGTTTCGGCGCAGTCTTCTATAAGGAAGTCCTGCATGTGCGTCGCGATCCGGGCACGCTATTCTTTTCCCTGGTCATTCCGCTGCTGCAAATGTTCGTTCTCGGCTTCGGCATCGATACCAACGTGCGCCAGGTCCACACCGTGGTGTACAACGCCGATGGTCGCCAGGAAAGCCGCGAACTCATCGATCGGCTCAAAAACTCCGATACTTTTAACGTTATCCGCTACGTGCAAAACGACCGCGACCTCAACGATGCCATCGTCAGCGGCGACGCCCGCGTAGGCGTCAAAATTCCCGTCGACTACTCCGACAAGCTCATCCACGGAATGTCGGCGCAAGTTCTTGTGCTCATCGACGGCTCCGATTCTTCTGTCGCCGGGCAGGCCATCAACGTCACCACCGCCATCGGTCTCGATGAATCCCTGCGTCGCGTGGTCGTTGACCGCACCGCGCCCTTCGCTGTCGACATGCGCCCCAAGCTGCTCTTCAATCCGGATTCGCGCTCACCGAATTTCTTTCTGCCCGGTCTGACCGCCATTCTCCTGCTCAACGTCACCACCTTCCTCACCGCCTTTGCGATCGTTCGCGAAAAAGAGCGCGGCACGCTCGAGCAGCTCTTCGTCACGCCCGTGCGTCCCTTCGGACTGCTCCTCGGCAAACTATTGCCCTACTTTGCGATTGGCTTCTTTGAGCTTTGCAACATCCTCTTCTTCATGCGCTTCGTCTTTCGCGTGCCCATTCACGGCAGTGTCTTCCTGCTGGCGTTCTTGTCCCTGCCATACATTTTCGTATCGCTCTCGCTCGGCATGCTCATCTCGAGCAAGGCCAACACTCAGGGCCAAGCCATGCAACTAGCCTTTCTGACCATCCTCCCGAGCATTTTCTTCTCCGGCTACATCTTCCCCCGCGAAACCATGCCGCTTTTCTTTCACGCCATCAGCTATCTGGTGCCGGCCAGCTATTTCATCAACATCACCCGCGGCATCATCCTTCGCGGCGCCACCCTCCAACACCTGTGGATCGACGGCTTGGCCCTCTTTGCCATGGGCACCTTCCTGCTCATCATCGCCGCCCGCCGCTTCTCCAACAAAATCATCATGACTTAAAGCGCCTAACCGCTTGCGAATCCTCCAACCCGTTCAAAACAGGCGCGATGCCTTAGGCCATCGCAGAGTATCTACGATTTTTATTGGCAGTTGGCTAAACAAACGCTTTGATTGGATCGTTCAGAATTACGTCCAACCGTCGATCCGGATGGCCACCCTTCAGCTTTTACCCCTGCAGTTCGACCGGATCAGCGCCGCTCCAGATCGATAACCAAGTGATTATTAAATTGCAGCGATAAATCCATCAGAATGAACGCTTGTCATCGCACTCTAAAACAATGGGCTTTATTTCCCTTGCAATCCGTATCATGCGCAACTTGGAACCCTTCTTTTTCCGCCACCCTTCCTTGCGCTCTTCGCGCAAAGGCCTCACCCGGCGGCTTCCCAAGTCAGCGCCATTTGCGCACCCGGCACCGGAGCCTGCATCTCGCCGTAGGGCCGATCCGGGTAGCCGAGCTTCCTGCGAATGTCCGACAAGCGCCGCCTCACTTTCGCGCGATAGGCTTCCGGCGCTTGCCCTTGCCGCACAAACCAATCTTCATACTGCGTCGCCAGACGGGGAAATTTCTCGCGAATGGCAGGCATGAATTGCTTCGCTGAAGTCGGCTGCAAAAATAGAATGCCCGAAGAAAACCACGCCGCACCCGCATCCTTGGCCGCTTGCGCCAGCGCTTCAAGCTCTCCTTCGCCATCGGTAATCCCGGGCAGGAGCGGCGACGCCATCACACCTGCCGGTATTCCCGCCTCGCGCAACTGCCGCAGCGCCGCAATGCGCAAATCCGGGCGCGGCGCCCGAGGTTCGAGCCAGCGCGCCAGCCGTGGACGCAGCGTGATCACCGTCACGTTTACGTAGAGCGCCGAACGCGCGGCGATCCTGCTGAGCAGATCAATATCGCGCACCACTTGATTGGATTTTGTCGTGATCGAAATACTCATCCCGTCCTTTTTCACCAATTCTTCAAGGCAGGCGCGGGTCACCCCATATTCGCGCTCCGCGGGCTGGTAGGGATCCGTCGCCGCACCTATCGCAATATGCTCCGGGTGATCCAGATTCGGCCGCTCGCCGGACCTACAGTATTTTTCGGCAACCTCGCGCCGCAACAGCACGCCAGCATGCTGCTTCACGAAGATCTTTTTCTCAAAATCCAGCCCATCAAGCTCCATGAACTCGTGGGTATACCGCGCGTAGCAGTATTTACAGCCGAATTCGCACCCACGGTACGGATTGATCGTCCATTCAAAAGGCACGCGCGAGGAGTTGCAGCGATTCAAAATCGACCGCACCGGCAGCAAGAAATATTCCGGCCGCTCCCCAGAGCGGCGCTTGCTTTCAGCAGGAGGAGAAATGGATGCGAGGCGGGCGATGCCAACCAGTGGCGCAGCAGCAGTCGCGGCTCGGCTGCGCACGGCTCCGGTCAAAACCGGAGCTGCGGCCAAACCTGCTTCGCCGGCCGTTAGCGGGGGGCAACCCGCCTGTGGGCCTTGCGAACCGCTACTGGGACTCGCAAGCGGGGCAAGCTCGCGGGTCAATGCGTTTGGGCCAACTGCTTCAGGGCAATCAGGAAAGAGCCGTGCTGCGGATTGTCGAACGGGGCGGCGACGGATACAGTAGCCCGGCGCCGGAAAGGAGTGCACTGGAGACATTAGCCCACCTCGAAACGCCCACAGTATTTCGCCTTTTGTTCGCCATGTCAAGAATTAAATTCGCTTTTTATTCGCTACTACAACTGCTTATGCGCTGGGATCGCGAATCTTTCGATGCCAGCTTTGCAAGCTCCCGAGCGATCGAGGGTATTTGCCTCGCCACGCTCGCCAAGCTACTCTTGAGCGGGAGGAACGCCGTGAACGTGAGGTTGTCCCGCCGCACGCTAAGCTTCCTGATCGCCGCGACTCTAGCTCTTGCAGCGCACACCGCGGCAGCACAGGCTCCGCCGGCAACGAAAAAATCAACAGGGAACGTCCCACCGGCGATCCCCGTGCCCAACGCGCCGCAATCCACGCACTACCCGATCCTTCTTCTGGCCTTCGGCAGCTCGCCCACCTGGGACGTGCGTATCGGTCCCAAAGGCCCCGAACTTTTCGAGCGCCAGGGCTATCCACCGATCATTCTGGATCCCGCCGATATTTCGCGCGAGGTCAGTGCCGACACCTGGGTTTATCGCGCCAAGGATTCCGCAGCCGGCGCCACGCTCTCCGTTCGCCTGACCCGCGAGGCCTGCTCCGAATCGACCTCCGCCACCAAGTACACTTTTCGCGCGGTGGTCACACATTCGCTCATCGGCGGGCTCGAGGGCTGCGCCCGTATCGGCGCCGAACTCTTTCCGCGGATGCCCAATCAATCCGCGCAAGATGACGACGACGACAAAAAGGACGCCGACAAAAAGAAAGTTCCCGCAATCCCGCCCATCACAAATGCCAAAGCTCCAATAGCCGTGGCGTTCCTAAATCCAGCCGGCAAAATCATCGTCAGCCGTAATGGAGTCAAGAAGATCGCAGCCCCCGCGGGCTCGCAGCTCTGCCTCTCTCACGACGGTAAGCGCCTGCTGTACACCCGCGAAGACCCCAAACCGAGCACCCTCGCGACGATTGTTCTCTACGAGTTCGATACCGGCCACTCCCGCGATTTGGTGCATGGCGGAGTTAGCGAGGCATTCTGGTCGCCGGACGATTCCAGCATCGCGTATCTGAATACGGCGGGGCAGGCCTCGCTAGTTTGGGTGTTTGCGCCGGACGCACCAGACAAGGCCGCCGCGTTCGCACTGCAAAATGCCACCGTGCTCCAAGGCTGGACCGACGCGCACACCGTTCTGGCCACGGACGCGCAGAATGCCTATTGGCTCAGCGCCGACCGGCCAACGGTAACCGTGGCGCTGCGAGACATTTACGGCGATAATTTTCAGCCCAAGCCGTCCGATGCCTTGCGCATCAACCCCGTCAATCCGGACGTTTTACTCATTTCAGCCGCTTACGCCAGCGCTCCTGCCGGAACGCCTAGCGACTCGTCGGGCACCGCCTACGGATTCTTTCTCTACGAGTTGCGTTCCAAGCGTCGGTCTTTGCTCAGCCCGCCGGACCAGTTGGCGCGCGACGGTGAATGGTCTCGCGACGGCCTCCAGGTCTTCTACACCCGTCGCGTTTCGGCGGCTGCCTCGACGATCTTTCGCATCTTTTGGGACGGTACCAGCCTTCGCCGCTACGCCGACGGCTCCGACCTGGTGATCGGCCAATAACGCATAAGGCATCGGCCCGCAACCATAGGCAGGAGACGCGAACCGCGAAAATCGGCCCGCCGCCCGCCCGTAGAACAACCCGACAAGTAGCCGTTTCGCCTCACCTGTCCTTTGGACCGGTGTTGCGCGCAAAGCGCGGCGCTATACTCCGTGAATGGGTACGTCTGTCCCGGTCCAAGCTCTCCAAGTCGGCATCCTCGTCCTTGACGCTGACCCGCAAAGCGCCGGAGCTCTGCGCGTAATTCTCGATTCCGAAGGCTGGCGCGTACGCATCGTTCCGGACCCGCAGCTACTCCTCAGCGAACTGAAAACGGGTGAATGGTCGCTGGTCATCGCCAATGTGGCGCTCACACCTCCGAATAGCGCCGCGTTCGTTCTGCTCAAGGAACTATCCGCCGTGGCCGCCGATGAGGGCGGACGCATGCGCGTGCTCTTCCTGATCCCGGAAATGACCGGCAGCCAGCACGTTGGCCCGCTCGAAGCCGCCCGGTTGCCCTACGTGGTGCGTCCCTACCACCTGCATGATTTTCTAGAGAAAATCAGCGACCTGCTCGTGGAAGTGAAAGCCATCGAAGCGCCTATCCGCCAGGTGCGCTATGAATTTGGCGGCCTGCGTAAACAAAAGAAAGCCGCCGGGCGCAGCAACTCCATGTTCGCCTCGCGCGATTCCTTTTCGTACACCGATGAAGAGCTTGCCGAGTACGAAAAGAGCGAAAGCGAAGCCTCTAAGAGTCGCCGCCCCCGGCGCAACGACAATCTGGGCAACCCGAACCGCTAAAGGCCGCCGGCTTCTGAATCGCGCACCCGTTACCAGTCACCCCACGAACCCGCTTTTGCTCATTTCGTTTCCTTAATTAGTCGTCCACCTCTTTCTTTTGCTGCAAGGTTTTTTACCTGCCTCGTTCTACCTGCGTAATGCAGTTCCGTCTTGCCAGGAGGGTTTTATGGACCGCAGTATTCTTCCCGCTTTAATCAGTGTGCTGCTGGGCGTCAGCACCGCCGGCACCCTGGGTTTTGCGTTGCCTCTACCGGGTGCGCCGGAGCCTCCCGGCCGGCCGGAGGGCGACTGGCACGTTCTTGAGCCCGTCACTTACGAAAATATCTCCATTTTTCCGGTGGCTAGCAGTTCCGGGTTCGACACCAGCTACTTTTTGACGCTCGATGAGGGCCTCTCTTCGGGCGAAGTGCTTATTCGCGAGCAGGGCGCCGATGGAATGGCGCGTTCCCGCGAGGGAGAGCCACGCATTATTCCTGAGTACCGCACCGGGCCGGCTGTAAATCAACTCGTGCTCGTCAATCGCAGCAAACGCCCGCTGCTGTTGCTGGCCGGCGAACTCGTCAGCGGCGGCAAACAGGACCGCATCATCGGCAGGGACCGTATCGTTCCGGTGGGCGCGCCGCCGTTGCCTCTGGATGTTTTCTGCGTGGAGCACGGCCGCTGGTCCAATGGCGCAAACTTCGTGGCCTCCAAGACCATCGTGCATCCCAGCGTTCGCGAAAAAGCCGCGGTGGATCAGGAGCAAACGAAAGTGTGGAGCGCGGTGCGCAGCGGTACCACCTCCACTGTGACCACTGAAGCAAGCGGCGGCGTGATCGAAGCCGCACCACCGCCGCAATTGAATATGGAGGTCCTGTCGCGCTCCATCGCCACCAGCGCACCCACGGAATCGTATGACAAGGTCTACAACGCGAAATCCACTGGCGTGTCCATCGACGATTTCGTCGAACAGGTCGCCAGGCGATTTGCGAGCGAGACCCGTCACCTCAAGGGAGAACGAATCGTCGGCGTAATCGTGGCGTACGGCGGCGAGGTTGCCTGGAGCGACATTTTCGCCTCCGCCGATCTGTTCGAGCATTACTGGAGCAAACTCCTGCGCAGTTACGTTGTGGAAGCTTTGGCGCGCCCCACGTTTCGCGAAGTCGCCTCGCGTGAGGACGCCGGCACGTTCCTCCGCCGCTTGAACGGCCGCGAAACGCAGGAAACCGATCCCAACGTTTATACCTGGCGCGAAGTCACGGAAGGTCGACTGACGCAAATCGAATTAGACACGCTCGATCCAAAACAATTCACTCTGCACCGCCTGCTATTGCGGCGCACGTGAAGTTCTTCATACCGTGACCGGGACTTTGTAGGGGCGCAGCATGCTGCGCCCCGTCTCGGCACAATTTCAACGATATGCTGGGTTCGTCTTGCTTGTCCTTGCGTTCCGCCCGTCATCCATCGCGATCGGCAACACGCACTTCACTGCAATCCTTCGTATCTCGCAGCATCTCCGCAACGCTCTCACCGCTGATCGGGTGCCGCACGTCCGGCGCGATTTCCGCCAGCGGCACAAGCACGAACTTTCGTTGCGCCATGCGCGGATGCGGCACCTGCAACTCTTCGGCAACAATCACCGCATCGCCGTAAAACAGAATGTCCAAATCAATCAGTCGCGGCCCCTTAGCGAATGCTTTGGCGCTGCCCATCGACGCTTCGATTCCGCGCAAGCGCTGCAAGAACTCGAGGGCGCCGATTTCCGTCTCGCCTTCCACCACACAATTCAGAAACCATGCCTGCTCGAGGTAATCAACGGGCTCCGTCTCGTACATTTTCGAGGCCCGCCGAACCCGCACACCCGCGCCAGCCAGCGCCGCAATCGCGGCGGACAAATTGTCGCGGCGGTTTCCAATGTTAGAACCCAGCGAAAGATAGACCAGCGTCATGAGGGAGTCGTCAGTGGGTCGCCCAACTTCAGTGCAATTGAGCGTTTCACGCTTTTCACCAATTTAATAGGCCGGCTAAAATAATCGCGTCTGCCGTTTGGGCAGCTCTTTGCCAAAATATTCGTAAGCGCGCGCCGTCGCCACCCTTCC
>JBEKVU010000128.1:0-9438 GCA_049513775.1 Candidatus Acidiferrum sp. | reverse complement strand
GAGGAACTTCGGGTGGTCTGCGGCGCACAAGGCGATCCCGGTACCGTTGCTCCCTTCCGGGCCTGGCGGGGTTCGCGGGACCTTGTCGCACAGAGCCCGAAGCTCCACTCTCCGGCAGCCGCGCGTCTCGCACGAATCGCGAGCCGCTGCTGCGATGCAAAAGTTTAGCACATGGACGATTCCGCACGAACTCGCCTCGGCCGCAAACTACGCGGAGGCGCGCAATTTCTCCGTCCGGAGGGGACTCCTTTCTTTGTCCTCTGCGCTGAAATCCGCATTTTCCGTGACGCGAAATTGTGCCCTGAAGGTAAACACTTTGCCAAAAACCCCGCCCTCGGCCGCACGCCAACGCGCGTTACACTCAACGCGGATGGTGTTTCCTCCGCCGTCCACCCGCTTCGCGCCGCAACGCGTCGCCGGGTCGCTGCGCCAGCGCTTCGCACCGCGGCATCGCCGCGTTGCCGCCCCACGTCACGGGGTCAAGCACGCTTGTCGAAAAGCGCGCAGGAGGATTTTCCAAGATGAAGAAAGCGTTCGTATCATCCCTCGTTGCCGTGGTGTTTTTGTGCACTTCGCTGGCCGCCTATGCCGAACCGCACCAGCAGGTCATGCAAGGCACCCGCGTACACCTCAGCCTCATCACCGATATCAGCAGCTCCAGCTCTCGCGATGGCGATCCTTTCGTGGCGGTCGTCTCCGAGCCCGTGTTCATGAACAACACGCTGCTCATTCCCCAGGGTACGCGCGTCAACGGCACCATTGGCACGGTTGAAAAAGCCCGCCACTTTTCCGTGTTTCGCGGCCAGGCGTACATGAACCTCACCTTCCGGAGCATGGAAGTGGACAGCCGCATCATTCCCATTCAGATGAGCATTCTGGCCATCGAAGATCGCCACAGCAATGGCGACACCAAGACCCGCAAAGACATTAAGATTGACGAAGGCCAAGTGCTGCAGGAAAAGCACGATTATAGGGGCGACGTGATCGGCGCTTCGCTCGGCACCGGTGGCGGCGCGCTGGTCGGCGCGATCTTCAGCAACGTAGCGCGCGGCTTCGGCTTGGGCCTCGCGGGCAGCGCCGCCTACATCGTGATCCGCAAGGGCAAGGAAGTCGAGCTGCCCGCGCAAACTGGAATGCTGGCGCGGCTTGACAGCACGGTCACCGTGCCGGTCTACGCGGCTACCAACACACAAGTGAGTCCCGTTGCCGACACCGCAGCTTCAAACAGCGGCAACTAGTTTAGTAATCGAGCCTCCGAAGAAAACGGACGCGCACATAAGGAAAGAGCGCCGTGTCCCGGTGGAAACCGGAGCACGGCGCCGCAGAGGATTCAGGCTGGGTGTCAGAGGTGAGCTGAAGAACTGCTGTAGGTGGGACTTGTTAGGCGCCGCCGGTATTGCTCGGTTAAAGGGCTGGCGCGCAAAATGTGGATTCTCCTCGTAGTCGTATCGCCGCGAATTTTGCTGCCTTTCGATATTCGCAAGCTCGCAGAAAGCTATTGCAGCGCGCGTGCCAAACTTCGCTCCCATGAAACCCCGCATTATGAATAACGTGCGGGACCGTTGAGAACCGCGGGATTGCTTCAAGCGGGGACACTGTGCCGGGGCGGTACAACCAGATGCTTCGTCCAGCCACCCGCTCAGGCGAACGCGCCGGGCCCAACGTGCGCGTGCTGCAACGGCGCGCCGCTGGTGCCCGCATCGCGCTTCAAATAGCGATACAAACTCGTGCGCCCGATGCCCAGGATCTGCGCCGCGCGCAAGCGGTTGCCCTGGCACATATCCAGGACGCGCTGAATATGCACTTTACGTACTTCTTCGAGCGACAGCGGCCGCCAATCCTGTTCTTCGCCGCTGCCGCGCGGCCCGCGCCGCTGCAGATGCTCCGGTAAATCGCCGAGGTCGATGAAATCGCCCATGGCGGTGATGCTAGCGCTGGAGATCACGTTTTCGAGTTCGCGCACATTGCCTGCCCAGCCATGCTGCAGCAATACCGTTTGCGCGCGCCGCGTAAGCCCGGCGATATTCTTTCCGTACGCGTCGTTGTATTTCTTCAGAAAGAACTGTACCAATAGCGGAATATCTTCGAGGCGCTCGGCCAGCGAAGGAATACGAATCTGGATGGAACTCAGGCGGTAGAAAAGGTCTTCGCGGAAACGCCCGGCCAGCACCTCGGCGCGGAGGTCGCGATTGGTCGCGGCGATCAGCCGCACATTCACTTGCAGTACTTGCGGCGATCCGACGCGCTGCACTTCGCGGTTCTGGATCACCCGCAGCAGTTTCGCCTGCATAGGTAGGGAAGTCTCGCCCACTTCATCGAGGAAGACCGTCCCGCCATTGGCGTATTCAAAAAGCCCGGGCCGCGTGTCCGTCGCTCCGGTGAACGACCCGCGCATGTGGCCAAAGAGCTGGCTCTCCAGCAGGGAATCAACCATTGCGGAACAGTTGCAGACCGCCAGCCGTTGCTGGCTCACCGGGCTGATCTGGTGAATGGCGCGCGCCACGAGTTCCTTGCCGGTACCCGTCGGACCAATTAACAAAACGTTGGTATAGTGCCGCGCCACTTTGCGGGCGAAATCAAAGACCTCCAGCATGGCGGGACTCTTCCCCACGATGCCGTGAAATTCGAGGTCGCGCAGCAGTTGTTCTTCGAGCGCTTTTACACGCCGCCTTTGATCGTATAGCGCAGAGGCGTCGTCGAGGGTGCGCTTTAGCCGGATGCGGTCCACGGGCTTGGGCAAAAAATCTGTCGCGCCGCGGCGAATGGCTTCGAGCGCCGACTCGAGAGTATATTCCGCGGTCATCACAATCACGTGCACGCCGGGGTCGCTGCGTAGCGCGCGGTCCAGGAACTCATAGCCTTCCATTCCTGGTATGTGCATGTCCGCCAGCACCATGCGGCAGCGGCCTACGCGCACCAGTTGCAGCGCCTCCTCGGGATCCGATGTCGGAATGGCGTCGTAGCCCATGCTCGAGATCAGCGCGCGCAGCGACTGCAACTGCGCCGGATCTTCGTCGAGAATGCACGGCGTGAGCACCGCTTTTGGAGACAACAGTTCGACAGCTTTCGATTGTGCGTGTGCCACGATATGCACTTACTAGGCAACCTTTATGCCATTCTCTTTGCGCGCAAGACTTTTCCATCTCCGCCAGAGGAAACGGGCTGCAAACCACGCCACCACAACGCCAGCGTGCAGCAAACCTCTCTGCAATCAGCGCATTGAAGCCCGCCAATTGCCAATTCTCTCTAACCCAGTTCATCCTTTCGGCGGCGCGAAAGCTAAGCGATCGCTAACCAAGCACTGCAAATTGAAACTATGCAGCTCCATTCCGGTCAACGACGTGAAAATTTCCACATTTGGCACTACACCCCTGTCGACGCCAGCGACAGAAGGTCTATACTTTGCACCACGCGGGATGGCTGTCGGCGGAGTATCAGCGAATCGTTCAGGACATTAATCGGTGAACAAAAAAGATCAGGCCTTGGGTATGCGGCGCGAAATCACGCGGCGCGATTTCTTAAATGGAGTTGCCGTGAGCGTTGGCGGCGCGGTAGCCGCGAATGCACTTGGCCCAGAGACGCTTCTGGCAGCCGGAATCGCCGCGGGCGAGGCGCCGGAAGAATCCGCCGACTACTACCCGCCCGCCAAGCTAGGCATGCGCGGCAATCACGATGGCACCTTTACCTACGCGCACCTTTTGCGCGATGGCGTGAACTGGAATGACCTCGGCAAGGACGCCGACACTGGCGAGACCTATGATCTGGTTGTCGTGGGCGGCGGCATCAGCGGCCTTGCCGCGGCCTATTTTTATCGCCAGCAGGCTGGCGCCCGCGCGCGCATCCTGATTCTGGACAATCACGATGATTTTGGCGGCCACGCCAAGCGCAACGAATTTACCGCCGGCGGCCGCATGGTGCTCAGCTATGGCGGCACGCAATCCATCGAAAGCCCGGGAAGTTACAGTAAGGTCGCGGCGACGCTACTGAAAGAGATCGGCATCGATGTACGGCGTTTTTACAAGGACTACGACCGCACGCTGTACGGCCATCTCGGTACCGCGTGTTTCTTCGACAAGGAAACTTTCGGCCGCGACGCCATGCTCACGGGAATGAACCGCGAGCCATGGCCGGAATTTCTGGCGCGCGCCCCGCTCTCCGATGCCGCTCGCAAAGATTTAGTCCGCGTGTACACCGAAAAAGTGGATTACCTTCCCGGTCTTTCGCGCGAAGAAAAAGCTGTCCAGCTCAACAAAATCAGCTACGCGGAATATTTAACGAAGTATTGTCATGTCACGCCGGAAGCTTTGCCCTTTTTTCAGGCCATGCCGCACGATTTGTTTGGCGTGGGTATCGACGCGGTCTCCGCGCTGGCCTGTTACGAAAATCCCGACGACTACGAATCATTCACCTACGCGGGCCTCGACGGCCTCGGATTTGGCGATCGCGCCAAGGAAGAGCCGTACATCTTTCATTTTCCCGATGGCAACGCTTCGGTGGCCCGCCTCTTGGTGCGCGCCCTCCTGCCGGGCGCGATGCCCGGCAGCACCATGGAAGATGTGGTGACCGCGCGCGCGGATTACAGCAATTTGGACGTTGCCGAGGCCACTTTACGCATCCGCCTGAACAGCACCGTAGTGCACGTCGCGCATGCCGGCGCCGCTAGCGCAGGGCCGTCGACTTCGGCCAAAACAGATGCCGCCACGACCGGCCCCGTCGACCTCGCCTACGTGCGCGGCGGCAAACTGCAAAGAGTCCGCGGCGCGAAATGCGTCCTGGCCTGTTACAACATGATGATTCCGTACGTTTGTCCGGACTTGCCCGGGCCACAAAAAGACGCGCTCGCTTATCTCGTCAAAACTCCGCTGGTCTACACCCACGTGGCGCTGCGCCACTGGGAATCTTTCTCGCAGCTCGGTATTCGCCAAGTCGTCGCCCCGGGCGGATATCACACGCACACCGCGCTCGATTTTCCCGTGAGCATCGGCGAATACAAATTTCCCAGCACGCCCAAAGAGCCCGCCGTTCTCTTCATGCTGCGCACGCCGTGCAAACCGGGGTTGCCCATGCGCGAACAGTATCGCGCCGGCCGTCGCGAACTAATGGACACGCCTTTTTCCGTCTTCGAGCGCAACATTCGCGATCAGCTCGGGAGGATGCTTTCCGGCGGCGGCTTCGATCCTGCGCGGGACATCGAGGGCATCACCGTCAACCGCTGGGCGCACGGCTACGCTTATGCTCCCAACCCGCTGTTCGATCCGGACTGGCCTGAAGAAGAAAAGCCCTGGGTGCGCGGCCGCAAGCGCTTTGGAAATATCGCCATCGCCAATTCCGACGCCGGCGCCAACGCTTACACCAACGAAGCTATCGACCAAGCCTTCCGCGCCGTCCGTGAACTAACTTCCTCCTAGTCTTGCAGGGTGCAACACGTTGCTCCCCATCTCGGCAGGATCGATCTGTTCGCCCGGCTTTGCTTTTTTCTTCTTGCGTCTTTTTCTTCGCCTTGTAACCCCGCCGCTCCTAACGCATCATTTATCTTTCGCGGGAAAACCACTCATGCCAACCATCAAACACAAAAACTGCCGCCATTTCGCCATCCTTCTCCTCCTCTGCGTTTCCTTCGCCGCGCTGGGCGCAACCCACGCGCAAACTCCCCAAATCCTCACGAGCGAGCACGGAGCAAACTCCGTCGCCGCGCAAAAACGGCACTACGTCGTCCTCGTTTCCCTTGACGGCTTTCGCTACGACTACGCAAAGAAATACGACGCGAAAAATCTGCAAGCTCTCGCCGCCGCCGGAGCCAGCGCACCCGATGGCATGCTCCCCGCCTATCCCTCGCTGACTTTCCCAAGCCATTACACGATGGCCACCGGCCTCTATCCCGAGCACCATGGCATCGTAGCCAACAGTTTTTATGATCCCGAACGCAAGCTAGTCTATAGCTTTGGCAATCCTTCTACGGTCACCGACGGCTCTTGGTACGGGGGCACCCCGCTGTGGGTGTTGGCCGAGCAGCAAGGCATGCGCACGGCGTGTTTCTTCTGGCCGGGCTCGGAGGCCGAAATTCAAGGTCTGCGCCCCACTTACTATTTGAAATACGACGACAAGGTTCCTAACCACGCGCGCGTCGAGCAGGTGCTTGACTGGCTTCGCCTGCCCGAAGCGCAGCGCCCGCATTTCATCACCGTTTATTTTTCCGAAGTCGATCATCAGGGGCACGAGCACGGCCCGGATAGCGAAGAGGTGCGCGCCGCCGTCGCCGCAGTAGACCGAGAAATCGGGGCGCTGCGCGAAGGATTAGCTAAGCTGCAACTGCCGGTGGATGTCATCGTGGTCGCCGATCATGGCATGGCTACCGTGCAGGGAGACTGGATCACTCTGAGTGACTATTTTCCCGATGCCGGCGCGTTTGAGAAAATTGTCGGACCGAGTCTCTACCCCAAGTCCGACGCCGACGCCCAGCGCGCGTACGAAGCCCTGCGCGGCAAGAGCGACAGATTTACCGTCTACCGCCGCGCACAAATGTCGCCTGCGCTGCATGAAGATGGCAACCCGCGGTCCGGCGATCCCATCATCGTCACCACCGGCCCGTATCTGGTGCGCTTTTCCGCGCCGCCGTCAGCCATGCCGGAGCACAAACAAATCGGCGCGCACGGCTTTGACCCCGCGCAGGTGCCGGACATGAAAGCCAGCTTCTTCGCCGCCGGCCCAGACATTCGCGCCGGCGCAACCGTAGCGCCTTTTGAAAACGTGGACATTTATCCGCTGGTAGCGAAACTACTCGGACTAGATATCGTTCATTTAAAGACGGGTCCGATTGACGGGGATCTCCATCCGATACAGGGTATGTTGCGGAACCCCTAAGGCTACGAGCGAGAATTGGAGCCGGTGAATTTGTGGAACGCTTCTCGGCGACCGGCAGCCCACTTGCGAGGAAGCTCTATGCGATCTGACATTATTCCGGGAGCGATTTTTCCTAACTATGAGCTTTCCGACCACGCGGCGAAGCGGCGGAAGCTTTCCGAGCTGCAAGGACAACATCCGATGGTGTTGGTGCTGAGCCGCGGAGGGTTTTGTCCGAAGGACCGGAGGCAGGCCGAAGGGCTGGTGCAACTCCACCGCGAGATGGAGGTCGGCTATTGCCGGCTGGTCACCATCAGCACGGATAACCTCACGGAGACGAATGAATATCGCAGCGGGGTCGGCGCGCAATGGCCGTTTCTTTCGGACGCCGGGCGGCTGGTGCAAAAAGATCTGGATATCGCCGAGTACACGGATCCCGCACACAATCCGATAATTCCGCACGTGATTGTCCTGGAGCCGGGGCTGGTGATTTATAAGATCTACAATGGCTACTGGTTTTTTGGGCGGCCGACGCTGGAGGATTTGCGGCAGGATCTGCGCGCCGTGACCAAGAAATGCCGGCCGGACTGGGACATTACGGCGCCGGAATTTAAGGCGGCGTGGCGGGAAGGGCGGAAGGAGATATTTTATCCGTATGGCAAGACGTATGCCCAGACCATTGGCGAACAGGACTAGCTCTCGGGCGCACAAGAGACCTCAAAAATCGGTGATTCTCTGTAACAGTTGCTTAACAAATACGGTATATAGTGTGAAACGTCGCGAGAGTTCCGCCATCTCGATGTCGGTTTAGGAGTGCCGCATGCAACCCCATCCTACAGGCCGCCCAGGGCTCCTGCGAATTCCCGCGCCTGCGTTGACGGGCGTGGGGATTCGTTTTGCACTGCTTTCCGACCGCGATGATTTCGCTCCCGCCACGTGGCCGCAGCATGGTTTCACTGCGAGCGCGACATTTCCTGGCTGGTGGGAATTCGATCTGGACGCGCTGGGACTCGCCGACGGCTGCTATGAGTACGAGTTTGTCGTTAATGGCGTGGCCGTTCCCGACCCCTACGTCGATGCCCCTACCCGATTCGGCGGCTATCGCGGGCTCTTTACCATCGCGGCCGGCAAGCGGATCGCGCGGCCGTTCGATTGGGGGAACGAATTTCCAGGCGGGGTGGTTCTGCCGCAAAACAACAAAATTGTTATTTATGAGATGCCCATCAAGTGGATGTCGTCCGATCCCGGCGAAGGCGCGCCGCTTGTTGAGCTCGGGACCTTTGACAAAGTGATCTTCGAGCATTTGGACGATCTGGCCGCCGCCGGAATCAACTGCATCGAGCTGCTGCCCGTGCAGGATTCGCCGCAGACGCTGAATTGGGGGTACGGGACGCGCTTCTTTTTTGCGCCGGACTACGATGTGGGCAATCCGGTGGACGCCAAGTTTTTCATCAAAAACTGCCACCAGCGCGGGATCCGCGTGTTCCTGGATGTGGTGATGAATATGTTCGCGCCGCAGTGTCCACTGGCCGCACTGGCCTCGCCGTGGTATTACGAGCCGGCGTCCCCCGGCCGGCAGGACTGGGGCCAGGACCTTTTCCATTTCAGCTCGCCTTCGTATGGGAACTATTTCGCGGCGCGGGAATTTCTGTGTGAAATGGCCGAATTCTGGGTCTCCGAGTATCACGTCGACGGCTACCGCATCGATGATTTCAAGGACATCAATAATTGGGATTTCGCGCAGGAATTTCACGACCGCGCCACCGCCGAGAGCAGTGCGCTTTTTCCGGGGAAGCCGTTTCTGGTGGTTGCGGAGGACAGCAATCGCGATTTTGTGGCCACCTCGAGCGATCCCAATAACCCCGGCGGCAACAAAGTGGTCGACGCGATCTGGAATTTTGGTTACCGCGACGACGTTCGCAACTTGCTGACGAATTCCATCGCAACGAACTGGGGCCAGCCAGCGCGGTCGCAGCGCGTAGCGCACATCATCTCTCAGGACGGGGTGTGGAACGGTCTCACGCAAGGCTTCGATCCGGGCTACGCGGACCTGGCTTGCTCGGTCGACTACATAACCTCTCACGACGTGGCCGACGCGCCTCGTTTAATGAACGTGCTTCTCGGCCCGATGCTGCAAGCCGCCGGTTTGGGTGATGGCGGCGTGGAGAATGTAAAAGACGCTGTTGATAGCGCGGATTCCTCGCCCAACCCCACGCTGCAGGCCACGGTGCAAGCCGCGCTCCTTCGTGTGTTCGGGGCGTTCGCCATCTTAATGACCTCCGTCGGGATCCCGATGCTCCTGGCCGGGGAGGAATTCGGCGATGTCCACGACACAAGCTACACCGATGTGAACGAAAAGCAGCAGGATCCGGTGCAGTGGAACCGCGCCAAGTTTCGAGGTAATGCCGTGCTGTACGCAAACGTGGCGAAGCTGACCCAGCTCCGTGTTTCCCATCCCGCCTTGCAGCGCAATGAGGTGGAGTTTTTCTATTTTCATCCGCAGTTTGACGACAACGTGGCGCCGCGCGTCTTCGCCTATTGCCGGACGCAGGGTTTGCCGCTGGGGAATTCCAACCAAGTGATGGTGATCGCGAATAT
>JBEKVU010000127.1:0-9474 GCA_049513775.1 Candidatus Acidiferrum sp. | reverse complement strand
GGGCAGCAGCAGAACTTTCAGCTCACGTTCGATTAGTTCTTTTTTGGCGACGAGTTGTTTCTCTTCGTCGTAAGCCATCTGTTTGATTTCCGGGTCGTCGGCTTCGGCGATCATCTGGTGCGCGCCGGCGAGATCTTTTTCAATTTGCTTGAACTCGCGGTGCTTCTCGACGATTTGCTCGAGGTCGGAATGCTGCTTGGCGACCTTTTGAAACTTCGAAGAATCGGAGACCAGTTCGGCGGTCTGTAGTTGCTGCGTCAGATCGTCGTAGCGTGCGCCGAGTTGATCGAGTCTTTCCGATAAAGTAAAGCCAGCCATAATTCTTTCCTCTTTTTCCTCGTGTGCAGCGAAACTCTTGGTTCTTGAATGATTTACGCGAAATTATGGGAGATCCGCCGAGGCCGACAGGACAGGAGAATCGCTAATAAAACGGGGCAAACATCGATTGGCTCTCGAATAAGAATAGCTCCGAATGGCGTGCCGCGCAATCCGGCAGTGAGCGAGGTTGCGCGCTTGAGAAAGCCTATACTAGGATGCCGGAGCGTTATGAACGATTCATTTTCTGGTGTTGCGGGCTCCTCGATTGCTGCGGTTGGCGATGCCGATGCTTCGCGAAATTCGGGCGGCGATCTGGGATTTTTGTGGGACTTTTGGTATCCGGCGATTCGCAGCACGGCGATTCGCGGACGCGGGCTGGTTACCGCGATGCTGCTCGAAGTGCCGCTGGTGCTCGGGCGCACGGACGACGGGAAAGCTTTCGCGATGCGCGATTCCTGTCCGCATCGCGGGATACCGCTGTCTTACGGGCGTTTTGATGGCAAGGCCGTCGAATGCGGCTATCACGGCTGGAAATTTCAAGCATGCACGGCGCGATGTATTGAAATTCCTTCGCTCACCTCGCAGGACAAATTAAAGGTGGAGCGGATTTTCGCGGGACATTTTCCCTGCGAAGAACGAGATGGCTACGTCTGGGTGTACATGACGCAGCCGGGAATACGTCTGCCGGAATCGCTGCCGGCTGCTCCAGCGTTGTCCCTCTTCAGCGAGAGTTACAAGATCACGCACCTCGATTGCGAGCTGCCGTCGCATGTGGATCAGGGAATCATTGGATTGATGGATCCGGCGCACGGGCCGTTCGTGCACAAATCGTGGTTTTGGCGGAGTCCGCACAGCATTCATGCCAAGGAAAAACAGTTCGAGCCCATGGCCAATGGATTTCGCATGAGCACGCACACGCCGAGCGCGAACAGCGCGCCGTACAAACTGCTGAAGCTGATGACCGGGGAAGGCGTCTCGACCACCATTGATTTTGTGCTGCCCAACCTGCGTACGGAGATTACGCGCAGCGGGAAACTGTGGCTTTCCAGCCGGGCGACGGTGACGCCGGTGCGGCGGGACTTGTGCCGGATCGATTTTGTGGCGGCTTACAATTTGCCCATACCCGTGACGGTAGTGCGTCCCTTTGCAAAGACATTTCTGCGGCAGGACCAGGAGACGATGATCCAACAGGCCGAAGGACTTAAGTACAATCCGCGATTGATGCTGATCGACGACGCGGATCGGCAGGCGAAGTGGTATTTCGCCTTAAAGGCTGCGTTGCTGGAATCGCGGCGGACGGGCGAGGCGATGGTGCACCCGATGAGCGGTCCGGTGACGCTGCACTGGCGGTCTTAGGTGGTGCTCGGAGCGTCCCAGATGGGGTAAGCGCGGTGGGCTGCTCCGCCCGGGGTTTTCTCTAAGGGACACTTGATCATCCATGGATAGTTAACACCTATCGGCGGCGATTGTCCCTAAGGCTCCCCTCCTCCTCATCAAGACTTTCGATTTTATCGGCACGGCAAAAGCCCAAGGGTAGGTTTCTTGAGGCTGGTCGTGAAACCAGGCACGCTTCTAAAACCAGACGATGAGGAGATTTTATGGGTATTCGAATGGGTTTTTGTTAAGTGCTTTAGGTGGATAGTGTTGGGGCGCTTCCTGCGCGCTCCGTGGGCGGTAGTGGTTCGACGAATGATCCCGACTCGGGGCTCTGCGCGGTTGGCGCATTTGTATAGCGAGATTGGCGGCCCCACCAGAGGCCCATGCCGAGGATGAGCAGCAGGAGTAATGGGAACTGTAGGAGGCTGCCCTCGGGGCCGACGGTGCCGCCGCTCCAGAGGGGCTTGCCAGCGGCGTGCTCTGCAAAGAGGTGGCCCTGCATGTGTAGGCCACTGTCGGCGGTGCCGTAGAAATAGGATTGCGCCCAGTCCCAGCCGGCGTGGAAGCCGATGGCCCACCAAAGGGATTTGGTGTACCAAAGGCTGAGGCAAAAGACGAAGCCGCCGGTCATAACCGAGAGCAGACCCAGCCAGGATTCTCCGGTGTTGCCGAAATGCAGAAGACCGAAGGCAATCGAAAGCAAGACTGCGGCCCACCAAAAGCCTAGGCCCCTCGTCAAGGTGTACTGCAAATAGCCGCGCAGCAGAGATTCTTCGCTCAGGCCGACGATCAGGAAGAGCAATGCCCATATCAACCCGTATTTCCAAATGTCGAGACCGTGAAGCGCTTGGCCATCGAAGACTAGGAAACCGGTCCTCCAGAGCAGGCCAACGAGGAGGGAGAGACAAGCAAAGCCCCAGAGGGCGCCGGTGATCAGGCGAGTAAACTTGTCGGGCGCGCGGTATCCGTACACGGAAAAGGGGCGCTTTTCGATGAGGGCCATCAGCCAAGTGGCGAAGAGAATGACGAGCAGTTCAGACGATTCAAGGAGCAGGGCGAGCTTCGGCGGTGTGGGGTCGGGTGGCCTCGGCGGGATGAACTTGCCAAGCGCTAGCTCGACGCCGGTGAGCAGCAAAAGGAATAGGGCGACGAAGAGTAGAACTCCCCAGATGAAGCGGAGACCTTGCTCGCCGACGAAAACGTTGGCCAGGGTGCCGCGGGGTTTGGCGAGTGAAGCGTTGGTGGGCGCGGCTACGGATGGGCCTGGCGATTCGATTCGCGGGTTGTCGGTGGGGTTTGGGTTGTCTGGCATTGCCGGATAGACGCCCTCCGAGGGTTCTTACGAAATGCCAAGCAAATAAGTTGCAAACAATACCGCGCGCCCTAAATTCCACCGCGCCCATCGGCAGATTCCTCTCGCTCGAGGCGCGGGATTGGAGAAGCGTCGGCGTTCCCCATGGGGTGCCAGGGTATTGACTAACGTTCCGAGAAGAGGGCGTTGATGCGTTCGGGGGCGGCTAGGAAGCGGCTTGGCAGCTGGAAGGGTTGGGTATCGCGGTAACGGATTTGGCGAATGGCGGGGCCGTCAAAGGAGAAGATTTGGGCGTTTGGGTAGGCGAGGAGAATTGGGGAGTGGGTGGCAATTAGGAATTGGATGTTTTCGTTGTTCGATAGCAGGTCGTCGAGGATGACGAGGAAGCTTAGCTGGCGTTGCGGGGAAAGGGCGGCTTCGGGTTCGTCCAGCAGATAGAAGCCTTCGCGTGAGAACCGGTTTTGCAGCAACGCTAAGAAAGATTCGCCGTGGGATTGGTTGTGCAAGCTTTTGCCACCGTAACTCTGCGCGACGCCGAAGTCGTCGACGCGGCTGGCGATGTTGAAGAAGCTTTCGGCGCGGAGATAGAAGCCGGCGCCGGTTCTTCTTGTGAAGGAGAGTCTGAGCGCGGAGGCTAGGGTTCGATGGAGTTTACGGTATCGGTCGTGCGGGAGGAGAAATTGCGCGTGCCGCCTTCGGGGCCGAAGCCGTAGTGGGAGGCGACCGCTTCGATCAGCGTCGATTTTCCGGTGCCGTTTTCGCCTACGAAGAAACAGATGCGACTAGTGATTTCAAGAGTGGTTAGTGTCGAGATAGCGGGAATGTTGAAGGGATAATCATTTTTGTTGATGCTGCGGTCTGGGAGTAAGGCGATATTTTTGAGGCGCATCATGAAAATTAGAGCATGGCGCTGCGACTACAGTAATCGAATCGTGCGATGAACGAAATGGGTTTGTGTCGCCCCTACGGGGATCTTGGACCGGTACCCAGCGCTATCGCGCTGAGCTAAATTGTTTCGCGCCTACGGCGCTGGTTGCGTGGCGCGAAGTCATGCGTGCGGGCGTGTTTGTGTGGTGCGATCTATTTTACCGGGTGGAAAGAGCCGCAGGGCTGCGCCCTGCGCTACAGGTTATTCGACCAGGGCGAATTCTACGCGCTTGCGGATGGGGTCGATGCGTTCGGCGCGGACGTGGACGGGGTCGCCTAGGTGCCAAGCGCGTTGCGGTTGCGGTTTGGCACCGCGGCCAGTATGTGGCTGGCTGGATTGATCTTTGCGTCTGGACTTGTGGCGGTCTTTTGGTGGATCGGCGTACACCATAGTGCTTCCGCCTGGTAACGCTACGATTGAGTGGTCGAATTCGCGGTAGATGCACCGGGTGCCTGCGGCGTCTTCGAGCGCGGCTAGAGGAAGGAGGCCTTCTACGAAGACTTCGGATAGTTCTACAAAGACGCCGAATTTTTGGACCGAGATAATTAGGCCTTCGTATTCTTCGCCTAGGTGTTGTTCCATGAATTGGGCGGTTTTCCAGTCAAGGAGTTCGCGTTCGGCGGCGGCGGCCCGGCGTTCGGCTTCGGAGGTTTCGGTGGCGATTTCGCGGAGTTGGAGTTCGGAGTAGCGGATGGCTTCGGTTTGCGCTTGCGGCGGGGCGGATGCGGATTTTTCTGGGATGGATTGGGCGGACAGGTGTTGGATCGGGGCGTGGCGAGATTCGTGAGCCGAGTCGTGGCGGGTGGAGTCGACGGACGCGGGGTGGCGGTGATCGGAGGCGGGCACGATAGATCGTGCCCCTAGGAAGGGCCGTTCGGATTTTGCTTCGGGATTTTCCAGGGCCCACTTTAGGATGCGGTGGATTATCAAATCCGGATAGCGGCGGATTGGGGAGGTGACGTGGGTGTATTCGTCAAAGCCCAGGGCGAAGTGGCCTAGGGGATCGGCGGCGTAGCGGGCTTGTTTCAGGGAGCGCAGCATCAGGTAGGAGAGGATTCGTTCTTCCGGGGTCCCCGTGATTTTTCTTACCAGGCGCTGGTAGTGCTGCGGGGTGATGGCTAGTTCGGCTCCGGCCAGACTCACCTTCATTTGGTCGGCGCCGCGGCCGCCGCGGCCCTTGCCGTCTCTGCCGCGCTGGCCGCGGCTATCACGGCCACCTTTTCTTCCGGCGGATTTTGCCGCCGGATTTGCACCGTGGCGGACGGTGATTTCTTTTCTGTGCAGATCTTCTACGTTGAGGGAATAGCCGAAGGCGCGGGCTAATTCTTCAAATTCCAAAACCTTGCGGGCGTCGGGCTTTTCGTGGACGCGGTGCAACGCCGGGATGGCGCGGTGAAGAAGATAGGCATCGACGACACGGTTGGCGGTGAGCATGAATTCTTCGATTAAGCGGTTGGCGATGTTGCGTTCGCTGCGGTTGATGCTGGTCATGCGCTGCTGGTCGTCGAAGGCGATGACGCGCTCGGGGAGATCGAAGTCGATGCTGCCGTGTTCGGCGCGGCGGGCGTTGAGGAGCAATGCTAATTCTTTCATGCGGCGGAAATTTTCCACGTGCGGAGCGTATTGGGCGCTTACTTCGGGATCGTTTTCGAGAATTTTGTTGACCTTGGTGTAGGTCATGCGAGCGGCGGATTTAATTACGCCGCTGGTGAGGCGGGAAGTTTGGATATTTCCGTAGGGATCGAGCTCGATTAATGCGCTCATGACCAGGCGGTCTTCGCGCGGCTTGAGCGAACAGATCCCGTTGCTGAGAGATTCGGGGAGCATGGGGACGGCGCGGTCTGGGAAATAAACGCTGGTGCCGCGGAGGCGGGCTTCTTGGTCGAGCGCCGTGCCGTTGCGGACGTAGTGGGATACGTCGGCGATGTGGACTTGGAGGTGCCATGAGTTGTCGGGGCGTTTTTCGACATAGACGGCGTCATCAAAGTCGCGGGCGGTTTCGCCGTCGATGGTGACAATGGGGAGGTGGCGGAAATCTTCGCGGGCGGCGAGTTCGGCTTCGCTGGGGAGTTGGGCGCGGTGTTCGGCTTCGGTTAAGACGGCGCGCGGAAATTCGTAGGGGAGGTGGTGTTTGCGGATGATGATTTCGACGTCGACGCCGAGTTCGCCGGGGCGGCCGAGAATTTCCATGACGCGTCCGATAGGGGTGGTGCCCGCGCGAGGGTAGCGCGTGATTTCGATATTGACCACGGCGCCATCGAGTTCTTCCAGGCGGGGGATGCGTTTTGTGCGCGCGTGCGGATTTTTGGGATCAAAGGCGGGATCATGAGCGATTAATTTTTCGCGCAAGGCGGGGGTGAGTTCTTCGCCGGCAGGGATTTCGATTTCGTGCTGCAGGCGCGCGTCGTAGGGGAGAACCACGTTGTAGCGCGGGCCATAGCGGAAGAGGCCAACAACGTTGGGATGGGCGCGGTCGAGAATCTTGATGATGCGGCCTTCGGCGCGCTGCCGGTCGGATTGGCCGGAGCGGCGCTGGAATTTGGCGAGGACGTGGTCGCCGTGCATGGCGTCGTCGATGGCGAGGCGGGGGATGAAGATGTCGCCGTCGAGTTCGGGGATGGGATGGTCGGGGACGACGAATCCGTAGCCATCGTGGTGGAGGACGAGGCGGCCGCGGACTTCGTCGCGGGCGAGGGTGTCGCGGTGGTGGGCGACGTCGCGGGCGGCTTGGCGAGAGGCGTCTTGGTCAGAGCGATGGTCGTTTTTGCGGCTGGTTAGGCGGTAGCGGCCGCCGGGGAGTTCGTCGATGGCACCGCGTTTTTTGAGTTTGTCGAGCAATTTAAAGAGCGAATGCTGGTCGGACTTTTTAAGGTGCAGGGCGCGCGAGATGTCGCTGGCAGCCGGTGGGTTAGCGCTAACCTGCAGAAAACGAAGGATATCGTCGGGATTAAGGTGAGAGGGTCTGGGCATTGGATGGCACGCGACGCGCGGGTGCGGGAAGCTTTCCGACAGCGATACTACGCGGATTCTATGCAATTTTTGTGTAGGACTGAAACTTTTTTGGGGTTTGGCGGGTTTCATAGGCAGGCCAACACACGGCCGACGAGTCGCCCTCCGTCAGACTCGTCGGTACCCCTAAAAGGGGACATGGGAGAGCGCGGGACGACCTGGCCCGCCTCTCCCGATTTATTTATGCACTTTTGCTAGACTGTTCGGCCCAAACGTGCACACGATTTTTTGACTTCCGCCTCGAGGCTCTCCTGACGGGCCAGTGAACGCAGACATAAATTTGCGAACTCTATCAAGGTCTCACCGCGCTCCGAATTCCTCAAGAAGGTCGAGTAATGCAAAATTCCTGGCGTTCGTGCATCACGGAGCGGAGTGGCCGCCGGACTGTGCTTTTACTTAATGAGAAGTATGCAGAGAGAGGCCAGAAGAATCGCAGCGGCAATCAGATGAAGAATGACGCCCGTGGTTGGCGAGAAAGTGTGCTGCTTAGGATGAAGGTTGCGCGACGCACTGCGCATGAATGGAATCGTGAGCGCGTGTCCGAACGAAATAAAGGGTGGATTTGGTACCCAGTAGCAACACCATGGCAGATTGCCGCGTGCCTCGGAGTTGCGAATCGCACTCTTTGCGCTTGTGTACGCCCCAGACGATTCAGTAAAATTCCGCGATGATCCGGAAGCTCATGTGGATTCAGCGTTCGGATTTTCACGGATTTGGCAAAGCCAATACTGCTTTCGGTCGACCCATCGCCATAGACACCCCCGTTCTAGCACTGGAGATGCCTAAATTCCCAGCTACGATTGCAACTTATTTATGGGACATAGCACTAGGGTTCCGCTTCAAATTCCTCAGCGATTCAAGAATTTAAGCGCATTTAACGCGTCTACAATCGCCTGACGCTCTTCAGGGGCTACCTTGCTGCCCAACATGCGACTACGAATCGCGTCTTCGGCATCAGCGATTTTGGCTTTCATCTTTCGAGAGTTCATTTCGAGCATCGCGGCTACGTAGAGTTCTTGCCAGTTGGGGTAGTTCAGCGCGTTGGACACATGGCCTCCAGTCTGGGGACGTTCAAGTATCGCAGGCGGAGCGGTGACCGTTCCCCAGCCCAGAGCAACTGCCACCACCCCACCCTGCCGTAACGGGTGCATAATACGCGGGTGTACAAGGCGAAGGTGTTCACTTTTGCACACACTGAATAATGCACTTGGTGGATACTCCCTGCCGCAGCAATAGGCCTTTGGGGAGGCCAGCCAGTGCTCCATAAAATCATTATCCTTGGCGTCATTCTCGCCCTACTGGCGCTTCTGTTTCGTCCCGCGCTCAACCTGCTCGCAGATTTGGAACTGGACTACTTAAAAAGACGTGGGCGCAAGTAGAGCTTCGCTTTCATTCCTCATACGCTCTCGGGTCAATTTGCTCCACCGGCACCTCAGCCGTCCCGCCAAGCATCCTTTCCGTGATTTCCTCTTTGTTGGCGAGAGCGTTTAAGGCGCGTTGATAAGTTTCGAGGGCGATGCGGAGTGTCATCGGAGTTCATTGAATCCACATGCTACCGCTTGCCCGCCGCTTTACCGAATCTGGGACACCCGAGCGCTCACGGGGAAACATCCTTTGATCGATGTGGCTTGGCCCTGCAGTGCCCACCACCAGATGGCTCGCAGTTTCTAGAACCGCATTCGCCACCTCTTTGAAGCCTCGAATAAACCCAAGCGCTTCCCCGGACGTGAGCGAACCGACGGACATTGCTATCCAGTTTGCTTCCAAGCCAGTATCTTTAATTCCGATCTCTTGGGCTTACGTCGTGGCAAGCTGGGGCCCAGCATGCTTGCGCCCCTACGACAATAAATCTTGAGGCGCGGTGAAAATCTAAAATGAAATTGAGTGAGAGACAGATGCGGGCGCTTGGGGAGATTTGCGAGACGTTTGCCCCGGGGCAGGACGGGTGGCCGTCGGCTGCGGAGATTGGTGTGGCTCGGGCAATTGCGGATGCGCTGCCGGATCCGGAGATTACTGGGAGGCCGGAAGAGTTGTTGCAGCTGTTGGATATTTGGAATTCGCGGTGGCATGGATTGTTGGCGATTGGGCGGAGGGAGGCGTTTTCTGCGATGCCAGCAGAGGAGCGCATTCGTCTGCTGCTGAGCTGGGCGGATAGTTCGCTGGCCGTGCGGCGCGGAGCGTTTCAGGCGCTGCGCAAGGCGATTGGATATTTCTACGTGATGCTGCCGGGAGCGGGCGGGGGTGAGCAAAGCCGCGACGGAGCGTCGCAGCGGGCGGCGAATCCGGTGTGGGCGAAATTTGGGTATCCGGGGCCGTTGGGTGTGCAGAGACCGGAGGCGGCGCGGCCGCTGCGCGTTGCGGTACCGGAGCGCGATTTCGAGTTGAGCGCGGATGTTTGCGTGGTGGGCTCGGGTGCCGGCGGAGGGACGGCGGCGGCCGTGCTGGCTGCGGCAGGCAAAGATGTAATCGTCCTGGAGGCGGGCGGGTACTACGACGATGCGGACTTTGACGGCGCAGAGCTGAAGGGTTT
>JBEKVU010000126.1:0-9481 GCA_049513775.1 Candidatus Acidiferrum sp. | reverse complement strand
TCATCAACCACGAGAACGCGGATCGGTTCAGCGGGCTGCGTCATGGGCTCGCTCTTCTGCGAATCGTAGCGGCAACGCGATCTCCGCCTCTGTTCCGCCTCCCCTCCGCGGCCGGACGGACAAGCTGCTATTTCCGTCAGGATGGAGACCCACAATGCGCGCGCGCGTGACCGACAATCCCGTACCTGAGGATGTTTCGAGCGCCCATCCAAGCGGCAATCCAATGCCGTCATCGGCCACGCGGATCTCTACCCGGTTCGCGTAGCGCCCAGCAGTTACTGTCACCGTGCCGCCTGAGGCGCGCCGGGAAATGCCATGACGAATGGCATTTTCAACGAGCGGCTGCAAGATGAGGCAAGGCACGAGCGCGTACTTCACCTCGGGAGTGACTCGTATTTCGATGCGCAAATTTTCTTCGAAACGAATCTTCTGGATCGCGACATAGTGGTCGAGAAAAGCGAGTTCCTCGGCAAGGGGAATCTCCTGCCGGTCCCTTGAATCGAGCGAAAGGCGCAGCAGATCGCCCAAGTGCTCGATCATAGTTCGGGCCAGCCTCGGGTCGCGCTCGACCTGCGACGAGATGGTGTTAAGGGCATTGAACAGAAAATGTGGGTCAAGCTGCATCCGCAGCGAATTAAGCCGCGCTTGCGAAAAGCTGCGCTCCATTCGCTCGAGCCGCAGTTCACCGACGAGATAGTGTTCATAGTATCGAAACGTCTGTATCACGCCAAAAATAACCCAGTAGACCACCCAACTCCACAAAAGGCCGAAGGTGTTCAATAGAGAAAGTGGATGAGCCAGAGCGCCGCACTTTTCCAGCCCAAGAAAGACGCATACTGCAACGACTACATAGAAGTAGAGGGCAGTAAGAGGTACGCTCGCGAACAAATGCGCAAGAATACGCATCCCCAGCTGTTTTTCTTTGAATGGAAGCCGCGCATCTGTCCAGATGATAAGCGGAGTGACCAGGCCCCAGGACCACCACTGGGCCAGAGAGCCAAGCAAAGGATGAATCCAATTACGGGACGAAACACCCGGTAAGGCAAACAGCACTCCAAGAATGCTCCACAGCAGAATGGCCGCGATCCAGCGAGCCCACCGATTCCTCATCAGAAAACTCTACAACACCAGAAAGAATGCCGTCCAAGATGTCTCTTGGCAGCGCCCGCGACCGAATCACGGCCCCACACCCGCAGGCTCGTCGCTTGTCTATTGCCGTTCAAACACCAGGATGTTGTTCGGCTCGGTTTGCCCCGCGGTGTACACGGTCACGGTCAAGGTCTTGTGATCTGAGGAGAGCTTGATCTCCTGCGTACCCTTGATCTTGCCGTGGGACTTGTTTTCTATTTCCAGAGTATCTTCGTTCACTCGCCGTCCCGACGCCACATTCAGATAGTCCTTGCCATCAAATTTCACATTCTCCGTCTGATTTTGCGCGGGAATGATGATGGATAAGCCATCCCCCTCGTACGGCTGGATCTTCAGCAGAAAGACCGAATCCATAGTCTGGCTCGTGCTTTCCCAGGTTCCTGCGAAACCCGAACCCGATGTTCCGTCCTTCCGTTTGTACACGTAGCGCAGGCTGACGGCGAGAGAGCCGTCGGGGGCAAAGGACGCGAAGTTATCAGTCAGCGTCATGCCATCTTGCGAGAGTTTCCAAGTCGCCTTAAGGACAACAAGGCCGTCCTTCTTGTTGACGATTTTCCAGGAATCGGGCTGCTCGGCGAGGACAGAGGTGATAACGCCGTCATTGCCGGGCTGGTCTCTCCCATCGACTGCTACAGTCACGGGGCGGCCGTCGCCGACGTCGACGGTGTATTTATTGCCGCCGATGTTTTCAACCTTCATACGATCGAAAATTGTGCTTCTAGATATGTCAAGCTTCCATTCGCCAACCAACGGGTCGGTCGCCGCCGATAATGAACCCGTCGCTAGCCAGAGCACCAGCAGCGATGAAAGAGCACGGATCAACACGGAGTCCTCCTTACGTGTTTGTTCGACAATTGTGAAATGCGGCCTGCCATTTCGCCTCCCTCGAACCGTATCCAGCTCCAACTCCCTTGCCGCTTGCGCATAGGTGCAGCCGTAAACAGAGAGCCTTCGGAGGCCTTGAAAGTTAGTCGTGTTCGTATGGCGCGATCGTGATTGCAGGTACCGGCCGCAGTCCATCGAAATGTTGTGGAACGGACTAGCGGGTTGTGAAACGGCCTTTTTGCTCATCGGTCCGGCAATAGAACGCTCTCATGTGCTGCTGTAGCAATGCCCAGTTGATTGGCCATGCGTCTCGCCACGCCGAATGGAATCTCCTGCAGAGGATGCGCGAGTTCGGCACTGGGGGTACTATCGCGATAGGTATTGGGCAGCCAACTTGTGGGAGTGATCTCCGCGCCTAGCATCAACTCTCGACGGATATAATGGGCAACTGAACTAGTTGACCACGCGCGGCTCCATGTTTCCGCAATCCTTTCGCCGAGGACGCGCGGCCACAACTCTCGCGCCGATGCCTAACCCCGATCCTGTTCGCTCCATCCACAAAAAGTGCCCCTCTTGTTTTTAATCACTTGCACGCTCTTTGCAATTTCGTAATTCGACGTATCCCCAATAGTTGCTATAGCCTGCGCGCACTCTTTACCAAAAAACACCCCGGGGGCAGGGGTGTCCCCGACCGCCAAGAGCGATCAAGAAATAAACCACATTAAATCAATATGTTGCAAGGAAATCGAGGCTGAACCAAGCTGCCTCTACTAGGTTACGCGGATACCCAGGGGTCGGGGGCAGGAACTTATCTTATTCACAGCACAAGACTTAATCAACGCAGCATCGCACGCGGCGGGCATAAATCTTCGCCAAATTCACACCTGCCCAAGGAACTCTCCCAGAAGCATATGAAAATGATGCACGCCATTCTCCCGCTTCACCGAGTAGCGCCCGCGATCGTAGGTCGCCGAATGCAAGCCCTTCTGTACGTTGCTGCACAGCACGATGTCTTCCTGTTGTACTTCGTCACTGAACGCAACCGCTCGCTCGATACGCTCTCGATTTTGCGGCGACTTTGCGTCGTGGAAAAACCACTCGAAGATCGTCAGCGTCTGATCCTGCGACAGCGGCACGATCACATTCGTCGAAATATTGTCCGGATAAATGTTCAGCATCAAATTCGGAAAAATCCAGAAATACAAGGCTTCCTGCAGTCCGCTTCCCGGCGCGTAAAACCGTTCGCCGCCGTCGCCCGCTTTCATCGCGCGAATCGGTGCGAACTGCTGCGAGTGGTAGCGAAACGTCTCCGTGCGGTAGTTCGGGTAATCGATCTCGCGCATCAGCCCCGGATGGGCGATGGGAATGTGATAGCCCTCCAAATAGTTGTCGACGTACACCTTCCAGTTGCAATCGATCACATAATCGCGCCGCTCGGCGAATTCGAGCCCCGCAAACTCGAATCCCGCGGCCTGCTGCGGAATCTGCCCCATAACTTCGCCCAGCGCTGGAGCCGCCGCGTCGAAATTGACAAAGATAAATTGTTCCCAGGTCTCCACGCGCAGCGGCACCATCCCCATGGTGCTGCGATCGAAGAATTCCACGCCTTCCACGTCCGGCGTGCCAATCAATTTTCCGTCCAGCGTGTACGTCCAGCCGTGATACTGGCAGCGCAACACACTCTTGCAGCCGCTGCCGAGCGCAATCGGCCCCGCGCGATGCCGGCACACGTTGCTAAACGCACGCAGCGTGCCCTGCTTATCGCGCACCACGATAATCGGTTCGCCCACCACTTCCGCCGTGAAATAACTCTCCGGATCGGCAATCGTCCGCGTTACTCCGTTCACTTCCCCGCAGCTCTGCGACAGCGTACCCACCAGTTGCCAAGTACGCTGAAAAATCCGCGCGCGTTCAATCGCCAGAATCGCCGGATCGGTGTAAAACCGCGACGCCAGCGTGTGCGCACACTCAATCTGCGCATGCACGCCCAGATGCAAAGGTTGGCTGATCATAGGAAACAGCTTTGGGAAAATGCCGTTAACAAACAGCGCCGGAAACTAAAACTTACGCGTTTCCTGCCGCGACCAACGCTCCACCACGATCTTCGATTCGGTGTAAAACTCCACGGCGTCGCGTCCCTGCCCGTGCAAAATTCCGAAAAAGCTTTCTTTCCAGCCGCTGAACGGAAAATACGCCATCGGCGCCGCCACTCCGATATTGATTCCGATATTCCCCGCGGGCGCTTCGTAACGGAATTTGCGCGCCGCCCCGCCGCTCGTCGTGAACAGCGAAGCTTGATTGCCATACGGACTGCGCCGCAAGAATTCGATACCCTCGTCAATCGAATCGGCATGGATCAGACTCAACACCGGCCCAAAAATTTCCGTGTGCGCCAGTTGACTGTCCAGCGGCAAGCCATCAAGTACCGTCGGCGTGAGAAAACTTCCCGATTCAAATCCACCGATTTTGGTGTTGCGCCCATCGAGCAGCGGCTTCGCGCCTTCTTTCACTCCGGCGGAAATCATCCCTTCGATGCGCTGCTTACTTTGCCCGGAGATCACCGGCCCCATCTGTACGCCTTTATCCATCCCGTTGCCCACGCGAATCGCGGACGCCGCTTCGGTAATGGCATCGCGAAAAGTTTTCTGCGCATCGCCAACGGTTACCGCCACCGAAACCGCCAGGCAGCGTTGCCCCGCGCAGCCAAACGCGCTATCGCTGATAATCTGCTTCGCCAAATCCATATCCGCGTCGGGCAAAACAATCACGTGATTTTTCGCGCCGCCCTGGCACTGCATGCGCTTCCCGCTGGCCGCCGCGCGCGTATAAACGTGCTTGGCCACCGGCGTCGAACCCACAAAACTGATTGCGCGCACTTGCGGGTGATCGCACAGCGCGTTTACCACTTCTTTTCCGCCATTCACGATATTCACGACGCCCTTGGGCAGTCCGGTTTTCTCGAGCAGCTCCATCGCGCGATGCATGGTCAGCGGCACGCGCTCTGAAGGTTTCAAGACAAACGTATTGCCGCACGCGATCGCGTAGGGCAAAAACCAGAACGAAATCATCGCCGGGAAATTAAACGGCACGATCGCCGCCACCACCCCGAGCGGCTGCCGAATCTGCATCTCATCCACGCCCGGAGTGACGTCTTCGAGCACGTGGCCCTGCATCATCATCGGGATACCGCAAGCTACCTCCACGTTTTCAATTCCGCGTCGCATCTCCGCTTTGGCTTCCGCGAATGTTTTTCCGTTTTCACGCGTGGTGATCGCCGCCAATTCATCGATGTGTTCTTCGAGCAGCGTTTTCAGCTTGAAAAGATACTGTACGCGCTCGCCAGGAGGAGTCCTGCGCCAGGCGGGAAAGGCATCCACAGCGGCTTGTACCGCGGCGTCAACGTCGCCGACGGTAGAGATGGGCGTCCGCGCGAGCACTTCCATCGTGGCAGGATTGGTGACGTCGACAAATTCGGTGGCGCTCGAACGCCGCCATTCGCCATTCACATAATTTTGCAACTCGCGTGCCGCCGTGAGGACTACGCTG
Source organism: Candidatus Acidiferrum sp. (assembly GCA_049513775.1). Lineage (GTDB taxonomy): Bacteria > Acidobacteriota > Terriglobia > Acidiferrales > UBA7541 > Acidiferrum. Next base: position 3,961 of record JBEKVU010000126.1, on the reverse strand, counting down.
CTCATGTATTTCTCCCTGTGCCCGCGGCCATCCGCGATGCGCAAACTTCGTGCCCGCTCTTTGCGAATCCCACGCGAGGTAGTTTGTCCGGGGTAGTTTACCAAAGTTCGGCAGGGTTAACAGGTGTGGCGAGGTTTTGCGCCGGCACCCGCGATGTTGTTCGAGCGATCCTGGCCCTCAGGAATTTTCGCGCAAATAGTGCAGTTCCGGGCGGCGGCCCTGCCAGGTACGCCAGGCCAGCCAGGCCATTGTTGCGAGCATCCCGCACCAACCGAGGACGCGTGTAGCCGCACCGATATGCTGGTCTTGCATCAAGAGGCCCCACTGAGCGAACAGCGTTCCCCAATCGTGCTCGCCGCCGCCAACGAGCGGCAGGTCCTCCGCGCGTGCATCCGCCATGTATGTGCCGATATACAGAAAATTCTCAAAGAACCAAAAACTGCAAAACGCCGTAGCGCCCGCCTCGCGGTGCCAAAAAAAATACAAGCCGCAGAGCAGCGGCACCAGTAGTTCGCCGAGCGTTCCACCCATTATCATAATGGTTTGGCCAAACCAACTGAAGAAAAAATGTCCGCCTTCGTGGATGATCAGATTCACGAAATCGATAAACAGAAAATTCGGACGGTTCGCAAAGGCATAAATCAAAAAAAGTGCGTAGCAGACGAGCCACGCGATTCCCGCAACGCGGGAGAGCGGCCTCCACTGTTCACACAGGCCCTCGAACAGGCTCATGCGAAAGAGCGTAGCAATCTTTTCCCTGGCGCGGAGCGCATCGCATCACAGGAATTTCCATGTCGGAAACAGAAAACAACTCTTTGGTGAGGAATACGGAGCCAAGCCGCCAGGCCGCGGCGCCAAGATTCAATCCCTCTCGCGCGCTATCTTCCCAAAGCCGCAAGCGCTTCATACGCCGCGCCGAGCAGCGGCGCAGTCTCGTTCAGCACCACGGAGACCGGAATATTGCTGAGCAAACCTTCAAAATGCCATTTGTCTTTGAACGCCGCGGAAAATGCGCCATCCTTAATTTTCTCGAGAATTTTTACGGCGATGCCACCGGCGACATATACGCCGCCAAGCGCCAGCACCTTCAACGCCAGGTTCCCGGCTTCCGCGCCATAAATCGCGGTCCACAAATCCAGCGTATCGGAACACGTGCGGCACGATTTATTCAGACCGTTACGGGTGATTTCCGGAGCGGGATCGGCGTCCGGATCCTCAAACGCCGCATGCTTGATGTTGGGCGAAAGAAATTCGTGAATGGTGCGGAAACCGCGCCCCGAGAGAATCAATTCCCAGCTCACTTGCGGATAGCGGCGGCGCATAAAGCGCAACAACTCAATCTGCTGCTCGGAGTGCGGAGCAAAATCCGAGTGCCCGCCCTCGGAAGGCACCACGTAGTAGCGCCCCTTGTTCCAAACCAAAATCGATTCGCCGAGGCCGGTCCCAGCCGCCAGCAACGCGCGCGTACCGCCCGGCTCAGCCTTGCCGGGATTCAAAACGCAGAAATCTTCCGGCGCCAAATGCTGCAGGCTGTGTCCCCAAGCGCCCAAATCGTTCATCAACTCAATGTGTTGAACTTTGAACTCCGTTTTCAGGTGCGAAGCTTCCACGATCCAGGGAAGGTTCGTGGCGCGCACCTGGCCGTTGATCACCGGCCCGGCAATGCCAAATCCCGCGGCTTCGATTTTGTCGTCGCCGATATAAGGTGCCGCTAGTCGCGCAAATTCCTTCACGATCAAATCAAATTGCGCGAACTCCTTGCTGGCGAAACGATGGCTGAAAAGCGGCGAGAGTTTGCCGCTCTTTTCCGTAAACAGCGCGAGATTGCATTTTGTTCCGCCGACGTCGCCTGCAAGAATCACCGTGCCCCCAAGTTTTTCCGTTTTGCGCCGCACGCGCCCGCGGTGCTTTCCCGACTGCCACTGGCTCGCAGGCGCGGCGAGTCTTCAGCGAGGATTGTGCCAGTGCCGGCCATCGCGCTCGATCAAAGCATCGGCCTCCGCGGGTCCCCAGCTTCCGGCAGCATATTGTGGGACGTTGGCGGTTTTCGTGGCGTTCCAAACATCGAGAATCGGATCGACCAGCGACCACGCCGCTTCCACGTTGTCGCCGCTGTCAAACAGCGTCGCATCGCCGCGCACGCAATCGTTGAGCAGCGTGGCATACGCGGGCCGCGTGGCTTTGCCAAAGCCTTCCTCGTAGCTGAACTTCATGGTCACGTTGCCGATGTTCATTTCCGTGCCCGGCCGCTTGGCGCCAAAAGAGATGGAGATGCCTTCATCGGGCTGGATATTCAGCACCAGGCGGTTCGGCTCGATCCCCTTGTCGCGGAAAACCATGTGCGGAGCGCAGCGAAACGCGATCACGATCTCCGTGCTGCGTTTGGCGAGGCGCTTCCCGGTACGCAGATAAAACGGCACACCGGCCCACCGCCAATTGTCGATCTCCACCTTTGCCGCCACGAACGTTTCGGTGCGCGAATGCGGATCGACGCCCTGCTCCTGGCGGTAACCGGGAACCTCTTTATCGCCAATTGCGCCCGCGGCATATTGTCCCCGCACCACGGATTGCGCCATCAACTCCGGATTGAACGGCCGAATCGATTGCAACACTTTTAATTTTTCGTTGCGCACCGAGATAGCGTCGAAAGAGGCGGGCGGCTCGACCGCCACCAACGCGGTAAGCTGCAAAACGTGGCTCTGAATCATGTCCCGAAGCGCGCCGGTAGTTTCGTAGAAACCGCCGCGACGTTCGACCCCCAGCGTTTCACCAGCGGTGATTTGCACGTGGTCCACGTAGTTGCGATTCCACAGCGGTTCGAAAATGCCGTTGCCGAAGCGCAGCACCAAAAGGTTCTGCACCGTGTCTTTGCCGAGATAGTGATCGATGCGGTAGACCTGGCTCTCGTTGAAGACATGCAGCACTTTGCTGTTCAGATCCTGCGCGGAAGCCAGATCGCGCCCAAACGGTTTTTCGATAATGATGCGTACCCAGGAGCCCTGCGTAGCGGGCTTGTTCAAGCCGGCTTTGCCGATTTGCTCGACGATGTCGCGATACACTTCCGGCGGAGTAGAAATGTAAAACAGGATGTTTCCGCCGAGCTTATGCGCTTCGGATACTTCCTTGATGCGCTTGGCCAAATCCGCATAGGACTCGGGCTTTCCGTACTCGCCGGTGCTGTAATAAAGGTTGGCGGCGAATTCGTTCCACTGCTGCGGATCGATCGGCCCAACTTCAGAAATGGTTTTCGCAGCCTCGCCGATGGTAGCGCGGAAACTTTCATCCGTCATCGCCGTGCGGGAAAATCCGATGATCGCGTAGCGCGCGCCGAGCGCCTTGTGGAGAGCCAGGTCGAACATGGCCGGAATCACTTTGCGCTTGGCCAAATCTCCGGAGGCGCCGAAAAGCACGACGGTGCAGGGTTCAACGACGCTGCCGTATCCGGATTGTTTGTTTTGTGCGGCCATGAAATCCCTCCTAGTATGCAACATTTAAACGATTCAATACTACTGTTAGCCCGGCGCTCGCGTGTGGTGCATTGCCCAAGAGGCCCGAAAACTATACCTCAACGCCGTGCGTCTTCATTTCCGCACGCAACTGCTCGGCATTTTGGAAGTGAATGGCGTGCATCCCCAGGCGGCGCGGACTTTCGAGGTTGAGCGGGCGGTCGTCGATGAACAGGCATTCGTCGGCGGGCCGCTGCGTGACGGCCAGCGCCACGCGAAAAATCAACTCTTCGGGCTTGCGCGCGTGCACGTAGCAAGAGCTGAAAAACACCTGAAAGTCCTCGCGCAGCCTGAAAGTTTCGATGCGATATTGGTTCAGCTCCAAAGGCTCGTTGTTGATGGCACCGACAAAATATTTTCCAGAGTGCGCCACGCTGCGCAGCACCGCGCGCGATTCGGGGAACTCCTTGGACTCCGCCAGCATGAATTTTCTGAACTCTTCGCGCGTGAACGGC